>DATEOJ010000050.1:0-20222 GCA_035274235.1 Pyrinomonadaceae bacterium | reverse complement strand
AACCGGCTGACCCTGATTGCTTCCAAAATTCGGGATACTAAGAGCGGGGGCAAGGCCGCCCTTCCGGACTTGCGAATGTGGCCGGCGCCGGAGCTCCCTTAAGAACAATCTGCGTCATCTGCGTAATCTGCGGCTAATCGTGCGCACATACCCAGATTGTAAGAGAACCACGAAAACTTGCTAAACTGCACTCATGGCTAATCTTGAAACTGCGACGCTCGGTGCCGGGTGTTTTTGGTGCGTTGAAGCGGTGTTCGATGATCTCGTTGGTGTCGACGACGTCGTCTCCGGTTATTCGGGTGGACACACGGAGAATCCGACTTATCAGGAAGTGTGTTCGGAGACGACCGGTCACGCCGAAGTCGCGCAGATCAAGTTCGATCCCGACGTCCTCTCGTTTGCAGATCTGCTTCGTGTCTATTTCACGGTCCATGATCCGACGCAGCTAAACCGACAGGGGAACGACATCGGCACATCGTACCGGTCCGCGATCTTTTATCACTCGGACGAACAGAAGCGCGTCGCGGAGGAAGTGATCAAAGAGATAACCGACGCGGGTATCTATGACAAGCCGATCGTGACCGAGGTAACGAAGTTCGACAAATTCTGGCCGGCCGAGAATTATCACCAGGAATACTTCGCGAACAATCCGAACCAGCCCTACTGTGCGGCCGTAGTCGCGCCAAAGGTAGCGAAGTTTAGAAAGCAATTTGCGGGCAGACTCAAAAAGTGAGCGATACGGTCCGGCGCTGTTAGGGCTGTTGGCCGCAGATCGCGCAGATGGCGCAGATCAAACCGCTAGTTGCCCATTCAAAATCTGCGTGATCTGCGCAATCTGCGGCTAAGATCGCTTGCCGTACCGGGCTTACTGAGCTACAACTTCCCCAACAACATCAACACCCCGATCACGATAAACGCGACCGCAACGATCCGTTGTAACCACTCGGTCGGGATGTACTGGCTCAAGAGACCGCCGAAGACAACGGCGAGCAGCGAGACGAAAACAAGCGCGAGGCTTGCTCCGAGAAAGACGGCGACCTTTGACTCGGTCTTTGCCGTCATTGTGATGATCGCGAGTTGGGTCTTATCGCCTAGCTCGGCAAGAAAGAGAGTGAGAAAAGCCGTTCCGAAAATCTTCCAGTCCATACCGAAAGTCTAACCTTTCAGTACGAAGTTTACGATTCGGCGCCATCGAGCAGATCTTCGATGTGATGCATGATGGCGAGACGATTGTATTCATTTCGTTTTTCGCTCGACATCTCGTGCAGACGTTCCTCCAACCTCCCGAGAAGCGCCTCGTATTTCTTTTCACGGCGGAGGCGGTTAAAGATCGGACGCAACGCCGCGAACACCGCGGAGACCACCGTCGTTACATCGGCGGCTGACCTGAGTTTGATCTCGCCGTCCTTGTATCGCAGGGCCCGGCCGTCGGAGCTCATGAATGGGTAGTCCCTTGCGATCGCGTCACATGCGAGACCGAACGCCGCCGCAAAACTCAATCTTCCTTTGGCTAGGATCTCATCGATCGCGCGAAGCAGTTCGGATAACTCTCCCAGCACAAGCGCACTCTCGCCATCCGAACCATTGAGGACGAATTCGTACTGGGCCAGGCTCGCGTTCTTTCCGCCGGTGTTCGCTGCCATCTCTCTGGCCCTGGCAAGGATCGCCCGGTCGATAAAGACCGATACGTCGTTGCTTCCGGCGTAACCCTCGACCGCTTTATATACATGAACCCGCCCGTGCGGTTCGCGAGCTCGGGTGAGGATGCGTTTCAGAGCGTCGGAGCCTTGAGAGATGCGACCCGCAATATGGTCATACTCGCGAGCGATGATCGTACGCGACGTCGTGAAGGTAATATCGGCTTCGTAGCTGCTCAGCTCGAGGCGAATGCTTCCGACGAACTGCAAGTTGCGCAAATAACGAACGAGCGCGGCAACGTTCACGAACGATGTGTTCAAGTTTTGGTGGATCGGTTCCTTCTTCATAAAGCGCCCGACTTACGCGCGACCCGGTCGGCGTATGGGTCGAGACAGCACGCCAAACCGCACCTGCGGCAAGCGTCACTATTCGGTATTAGTTTTGCTGGCAGAAAACACCTAATGGAGCGAAGGTTCCATTGCAACTTTGGTTTTTTTGCTTCAAAATTGCGGGCGTCCTCAATATTGCTTTCGTCCTGATCGCGGACAATAACGACAAACTGAAGTTTGTCGTCCCAACTTATGAGCACATCTCTATTTCGCAAGAAATCGATCGCACAGATTCAGGCTGACGCCGCCGCCGGCATGAGCGACGCCGAACTAGTTCCCGGAGCACCGGGTGACGAGAACATCACGCACGGTCTCCGTCGGTCACTCGGGACGTTCGATCTGACGATGCTCGGTATCGCGGCCATTATCGGTGCCGGTATCTTCGCGATGGTCGGAAACGCCGCGAACAAAGGCGGACCCGCCGTGATACTCCTCTTCATCTTCGCTGCGATCGCGTGCGGATTCGCCGCGCTGTGTTATGCGGAGTTTGCGTCGAAGATTCCTATTGCCGGATCAGCGTACACCTATGCCTACGCGAGTTTTGGTGAACTATTGGCGTGGATCATCGGATGGGATCTGCTCGTCGAGTACGCGATAGGCAACATCGCCGTCGCCATCTCGTGGAGCGACTACTTCACGAGTTTGCTCGAGGCGAACGGTCTTAAGATACCGTCTCACTTCACGATGGATTTCCGCACTGCGTCGCAGGGTTTCGACGCGGTGCAGACGGCGATGAATGATGGTTCGACGCTCGAAAGTCTGCGTACCGCGTGCAGCGGAACTGATCCGGCGGTTACTTGCTCCCAACTCGACGCGCACTCCGCATGGGCGAACTCTCCGCATATCGGAAGCATTCCGATCGTCGCCGATCTACCCGCGCTCGGTATCGTCTTCGTCATAACGGCTCTCGTTTACGTTGGAATTCGCGAGTCGAAGACTGCCTCGAACATCATGGTCGGGCTCAAGCTCGCGGTGATCCTACTTGTGATCGCGGTCGGTGCGTTTTATGTGAACACTGCAAACTGGAATCCATTTATGCCGAATGGATTCGGCGGCGTGATGACCGGCGTATCGGCGGTGTTCTTCGCGTACATCGGTTTCGACGCTCTGTCGACGACGGCGGAGGAATGTAAGGACCCGTACAAGACACTGCCTCGCGGAATGATCTACTCGCTCGTGATCTGCACCGTTCTGTACTGTGCACTCGCGCTCGTTCTCACGGGAATGGTCAACTACAAACTGCTCGCGGTCGGTGATCCGCTCGCGTTTGTCTTCGGACCCGAAGGCGTGAACATGCCTTGGATGGCCGGGATCATCGCTGTTAGCGCGATCATCGCGATAGCGACAGTGTTGCTCGTTTTCCAACTTGGTCAGCCGCGTCTGTGGATGGCGATGAGTCGCGACGGTCTGCTTCCGAAGATCTTCTCGTCTATTCATCCGAAGTTTCGTACGCCGTGGTTCTCGACGATCCTGACAGGCATCGTCGTCGCCGTGCCGGCGTTGTTCATGAACCTGACCGAGGTGACGGACCTTTCCGTGATCGGAACCTTGTTTGCGTTTACGATCGTATGCGCCGGTGTGCTTGTTAAGGAGAAGGAGTTTGCGGGTCAACAGCGATTCGTGCCGTACATCAACTCGCAATTCATCGCGCCGGTGTTCCTCGTCCTTATCGTCGGAGCGCTGTTCTACTTTAACGGCGATGCGATGAGGGCATTCTTTACCGACTACACGTCGAGCGAAGAAGTGGCGTTCATACACAAGATCCCGTATTTCGTGTTCATGCTCTTTTCTCTTGTGATGGTGGTGCTTTGTTTCGTCAAGCGACTTTCACTCATCCCTGTGCTGGGCGTGATGTGCTGCACCTATCTGATGACGGAGCTGGGTATCACCAACTGGATCCGTTTCGGGATCTGGCTGCTTATCGGCTTTGTGGTCTATTTCTTGTACAGCTACAAGCACAGTAAGCTGCACGGTGAAGTGGCGGAGACGTAGGGTGCTTTGCACATCTTTACAGTTTTGAACAAAACTATGGGGAGTGTCCGTGCGTCATAGACCACGGACATTTCTACATTCCAAGGAGACATATGAAGAAGCTATATTTTCTTGCGGCCGCCGTTCTGTTGCTTTCGGTTTCGGCGTTCGCTCAGGACAAGCCGACGAAGGATTACTCAGGTGTCTGGACGCTCGACGTTAGCAAATCGAAGTTGGATGAACGAGCACGGATCGAGTCGATGACCATGACCGTCGCGCAGATCGGTAAGGATTTGAAGGTGACGACCGAGACGAAGCGTATGGCGCCGCCCGCGGATGCGGCCGGTGGACCGGGTGGCGGTGGCGGTCGTGGCGGAGGCCGTGGATTTGGTGGCGGCGATGGTACGAACACCTACTCGCTCGACGGCAAGGAGACGACAACGACCCGCGAAACGCAGATGGGATCGATCCCGGTGAAACACACCGCTATGCTCGATCAGGGTCGTGTGCGGATCTCGAGTTCGAGTTCATTTAGCGGTCCTAACGGGGAAGTGACGATGACGACGAAGGAAGTGTGGTCGATGTCGGATGACGGCAAGACGCTGACGGTCGAGCGGGAGTCAACCTCGCCTCGCGGAACGAGCGCATCGACGATGGTGTTTACGAAGAAGTAGTTTCAGGCGGAGGACAAACTTAAGTTTGTCCTTTTTAGTGTCCCGGAATTTGGACCCAAGGTTCCGTTGGTGGCGGAGGACAAACTGAAGTTTGTCGTCCGCCTAATCCTCAAACCGCAGCTCAGCGATTATCTCCTCGACGATCTGACGACCGCGTTCAAGTTCGTCCGGCTTCAACGAAACCGCACCGACCACCGCATGCCCGCCGCCGCCGTAGCGTTCGCAGATCTCCGCGATGTTATGAATGCGCGGACGCGGTGCCCAGGGATTTGATCCGACTGAGATCTTCGTCCGGAACGCACTCTGGCTGAGACTGACGACATAAGTCGTCTCGGGATGGAAGTAGTACGGGATGAACTTGTTGTATCCCTCGATCGAGGTTCCCGTCAGATCGAAGTACACCACGCCTCGCTCGTACACTGAGCGTTCCTTGATGATCTGGACCGTGTTCCAATGCTGCTCGAGGATCGGCACAAGCCGCTCCTGGATCGGTTCGCTCTCGATGAGTTCGTCGAGGGATTTTTCCGTCAGCCACTGAATGATCTGTTCGACAAACTTCGGATCCTTCTCGCCCTCGATCACCTGCATCAGTTTTAGCGCGGACGATTTTAGTTCGACGCACTGGGCCGCGTTTTCATAAAACGCCCCGTCAATGATGTGAGCCCACTCGATCAACTCCGCCAGCGACTCATCTTCGAATCCAAACTTCTCGCGAGCGATCCGCGCGATAAACTCAGCACACGACGCGCTCTTTGCATCGAGGAATTTCTTTCCGCTCGTGTCGGCGAGGAAATGCTTCTCGTCCTCTTCCGAAAGGAACGCGGACTGGTGATGATCGAACCACCAGGTGAGACGCTCGTCCGGGCAATACTTGAAATCGACGATCGCGTTCTCGTCTCCGTCAAACTGCTCGCGGTCAAAAGCGTTTCCCGCACGGTGCATGGTCGGTGTGTAGGAGATCACGGCTGCCGGGTCGATCTTCGCTCGGTAGAACTTGGAGAAGATCGCCGCCGACGAAACTCCGTCGAAGCAGTTGCCGTGGTAAAGTATGCGTAATTTCATACTGTTAAGAATCGCCTTGGGGGCAAAACATTCTAGGTTAGAGACCTGAGTGCCGTCCGTCAAGACTGCCGATCAAAAGGTGACGCTAATTCGATAATGGTTTTCTTTGCGGCTTGACGGCTTGACGGTTTTGCGTGAACACCCGTCCGCTGATTAGGCAAGTTTTCACGCAAAGCCGCCAAGCCGCAAGGATCTCGCGGACCATAATGGCAGACCTCGTCAAATGAATATTAGGCTCGCGAACAAAAACGATGTCGACGCGCTCGTGGAATTTAACCAGGCGATGGCCATGGAGACCGAGCGTAAACAATTAGACCCAAAGGTGCTTACACCCGGCGTAGCCGCGGTTTTCGAGGATTCGGGAAAGGGGTTTTATGTGGTGACAGAGGCCGACGATAAGATCGTCGGTGGACTACTCGTCACATTCGAGTGGAGCGACTGGCGAAACGGCTGGTTCTGGTGGATACAGAGCGTATATGTACTGCCGGCCTTCCGCGGCCGGTCCGTTTATCCCGCAATGTATGACTTTATTAAGCGACTTGCCGAAGAGCGCGGCGACGTTTGCGGTTTCAGGCTTTATGTCGAGAAAGAGAATGAGATCGCGAGGCGTGTTTACGACAAAGCCGGGATGAAGGAAACGTACTATCGAATGTACGAAGAAGAAAAATGAAAACCGGGGTTCCTTTTACAAGAAACCCCGGCGTTACTAAGAAAACCGAAATCAGACGCTCAAAAGAAGGATTGTGAGATTGTTGTAGAAAATGTTCACCCTATAAAGTTAGAAACTGAGGCATTCCGATTCCGATTTTCAAAGACCAAAACTTTAAGAAATCTAAAAAGACTTCTGGGGAAAGATCGGTAAAGTCTTCGTGCCCACACCCGAAGATTTCCCCCAAGCAAACCGATCATTTCCCCAAAACACGAGGAGCTCACTGAATAAGCATCAACCTTTTGTTGTCCTGCGCCGGTCCAACCGGCAGTTCCTGCCCTTGTTCGTCCCGATGTCCTTCAGTTGTCCGCGTTGTCAAGTAAACCTTCCGATGCACACTCTAGAGCAAGCATTGTGCCAAGTTGGTATAGCGGCAAATACGCCCATTCCGATGCGCACCCCAAGCCGACCTGTCTTTTTTTCGTACGTTGGGAGCGCACGAATCCTGACGGCTTGCGTGGTTTCCATACAGTTCAATGAACCAAAACACTATACTTTTCCCTTATGCAAATGTTGGGCATCAACGAGTCTGAATTCGCGCGAATCGTCGACGGCCTGGTCGAAGACCGTGAGTCGATCATCAAACACAACCCGATCGGTACACCGGAGGAGACGCTTTTATGGATGCTGATGAGTTGTTTGGTTAGTTATCTGAGTCTCGACGACAGTGACACCCCGTGCTTCACGGGCCGTCCCGATGCTGAGACCTACAAAACCGCGATCCGGTTTATTGTGTCAAAGCGCGGTGTTGAAGGTTTTGACCCCGACCCTTACCTCGATAAACTGACTCAGCAATGATAGTTCAGCCGTTTGTACTAACAGCGTTTCAGCAGAACACGCGCGTCGTCGCCTGCGAACGCACACGTAAAGCAATCTGTATCGATCCGGGTGATGAGTCGCCGGACCTTGCGGGGTTCATCGAATCAGAAGGATTCGAGCTGCAGGCGATCACACTCACTCACGGTCATCTCGATCACGTTGGCGGGACCAGGGCGCTGAAGGCGAGTTTTCCACATGCGGAAATCCTTCTTCACTCTGACGACGAGGACCTCTACTATGGCCTCCCTAAGCAACCGTTGTTTATGGGAATTCAGCCGCACCAACTCGCGGCGCTCGGTCTGGATTACGAAGAACCTCCGAGCCTAACTCGCAACTGGAATCACGGCGAGATCTATGAAGTGGGTGACCTGCGGTTCAAGGTTCTCCATTGCCCGGGACACACGCGCGGTCACGTTGTGCTTGCGGAAGAGACCGAGAAGAAGGTGTTTGTCGGCGACTGCCTTTTCGCCGGATCGATCGGTCGCACAGATCTTCCCGGAGGCGACCACGAGCAATTGATCGACTCGATCACCAACAATATCCTCGCGCTCGGCGACGACTTTACTGTATATTCCGGTCACGGGCCGGAAACCACGACGGGGCAGGAACGGATCTCGAATCCGTTTCTCAACGGCACTTATCAACTCGGAAAAGGCAGATACTTCTAGAGAGGACGAACGATGCGAAGACTATTCACGGCGTTTTGTGTGCTGTCGCTATTTGCGATGCAGATGCTCGGACATGGAGACGACAGTCATTTTGCGAATCAACAGGAAGTCACGGTCAAGACAACGAAGATCACCGGCAACGTCTACATGCTTCAGGGGCGTGGCGGGAACATCGGCGTGATCACCGGTATGGACGGTATCTTGATCGTCGATGATGACTACAAGGCGGTGAGCGCGAAACTTGCCGAGGCACTCAAAGCTCTAGGATCGGAGAAACCGCGCTTCGTCTTTAACACGCACTGGCACGGCGACCATACCGAAGGAAACGAGTTCTTCGGAAAGGACTCGATCATTGTCGCTCACGTGAACGTAAGAAAGCGCCTGCTCGATCCGCCGACCATCTTTGGAAACAGGCCGGCTGTATATCCGTCGTTTGCGATGCCGATCGTGACCTACACCGAAAGTCTCTCGATCCACATCAACGGCGATGAAATTCGCGCGGTGCATTTTCCGAACGGTCATACAGACGGCGACACGGTCGTGTTCTTTAAGAATGCGAACGTCGTCCACCTCGGTGACGACTTCTTCGTCGGGCGATTTCCGTTCGTCGACCTCGCAAGCGGCGGAAGCGTCCAGGGTTTGATAAACAACATCGCGGAACTGATCCGCCAGATCCCGGCGGACGCGAAGCTGATACCGGGTCACGGACCGCTCTCGACCATCGAAGACCTAAAGGCGTATCACCAGACGCTGATCGAAACCTCGAAATTTGTTCAGGACGAGATGAAGAAAGGGAAGTCTCTGGACGATATGAAGAAAGCCGGTCTGCCTGAGAAGTATAAGGAGTGGGGTAGCGGGTTTATCAAAACGGATTTTTGGATCGAGACGGTTTACAACAGTTATTCGAAGAAGTGAGGTGTGAAGAGATAGGACCAATTGGACGTATAGGACATATAGGTCCTATATGTCCTATACGTCCTATTGGTCCTAAACCCTAAGCCACAGTGACGTCCTTCGAGAGATAAACATCCTGAATCGAGTTCAGCAGTTCGACGCCTTCGGACATCGGTCGTTGGAAGGCTTTGCGACCTGAGATCAAACCGGTGCCGCCGCCTCGCTTATTCACAACTGCAGTTCTCACCGCGTCCGCCATATCACCGGCTCCCTTCGACTCACCGCCTGAATTGATCAGACCACAACGGCCCATGTAACAATTCGCCACCTGGTAGCGGACTAGGTCGATCGGACTATCCGAGCTCAGCTCTTCGTAGACTTTCTTGTTCGTCTTGCCATAGCTGCTCTCAATGTTCAGTGCGTTGTAACCGCCGTTATTCGTCGGCAGCTTCTGCTTGATGATATCCGCCTGGATCGTCACGCCCAGATGATTCGCCTGGCCGGTGAGATCCGCCGCTGCGTGAAAATCTGCTTCCTTTGTCTTGAACTTCGAGTTGCGGAGATAGCACCAAAGGATCGTCGCCATACCGAGTTCGTGTGCGTAAGCGAAGGCCTCGGAGACCTCGGTTATCTGTCGCGTCGATTCATCCGACCCGAAGTAGATGGTCGCACCAACGGCGACTGCACCCATGTCACGCGCTTGGTCGATGGTTCCGAACATGACCTGATCAAACTTGTTCGGGTACGTCATCAACTCGTTGTGGTTGATCTTCACGATGAACGGGATCTTGTGTGCGAATTTGCGCGCGACGGAGCCGAGCACGCCATAGGTCGACGCGACCGCGTTGCACCCGCCCTCGATCGCAAGTTTGACGATGTTCTCGGGATCGAAGTACTGCGGATTCGGTGCAAAGCTTGCGCCGCCCGAGTGCTCGATGCCCTGATCGACCGGAAGGATCGACAGATACCCGGTTCCGCCAAGCCGGCCGTTATCAGCAAGCGTTTGAAGGCTGCGAAGCACGTTCGGCGTGCGGTCTGAATTCATCCACACCCGGTCGATAAAGTCGGGGCCGGGTAAATGAAGCACATCTTTTGAAATAGTTTTCGATACGTGACCCAGCAGCGTTTCAGACTCATCGCCCAAAAGCTCCTGGATCTTGCTGTAGTCAATTGCCATCAATCATCTCCAGAACAAGTTGGTTGTTAAATAAGAACTTTATTTGTGCCGAGATTATACCACAGCGGGTTTTCGTAGCTTGTTCGCGCCTTCCTCCGCTGTGATTGATCCGGAACCGGCTTTTTTGTTTCGCCGCCGGTTTGCAAAGGGCGGTGTTTATTGTCATAAACACTGCGTTAACGGTGTCTCTATTTTAGACAGACGGTTCCGATTCTCCCGCCGAATACCGGCACCGCTGCGTCCCGCGCTATGAGAATTCAACGCCAGCTTGTCGCATCTATCCTCGTCTGCACCTTACTGCTCTCTCTTATAACCAAGGCCGAGAGCGATCCCTCGGATAGGCGTCCGACGTTCGCCGAGCTTGAGAACACGATCTCGACGTTGATGACCGCGGGCGACGTCCCGGGTCTGTCGATCGTTGTCATACAAAACGCGCGCGTCGCATGGCATAAGGACTTTGGTCGGGCAAACGCTTCGACAAATCAGCCGGTCAAACCGGCTACTGTTTTCGAAGCGGCATCGCTCAGCAAACCGGTGTTCGCTTATTGCGTGCTCCGCTTGGTGGACAAAGGCAAGCTCGATCTCGACACGCCGCTCGCCAGATATATGCCGAAGCCGTACGTCGAGGATGATCCGAACGTCGCGAAGATCACTGCGAGGTTTGTCTTGTCACACCGGACCGGATTTCCAAATTGGCGCGGACGAGAGGCTTTGAGAACAAACTTCACCCCGGGTGAGAGATTTAGTTATTCCGGCGAAGGGTTCGTCTACTTACAGCGCGTGATCGAGCAACTTACCGGTGAGCCGCTCGACGCGGTTGTGAAGCGCGAGGTTTTCGTTCCGCTTGGTATGACGAGTTCGAGCTATGTCTGGCAGGAGAGTTTTGGGGAATTGAAAGCGACGGGGCACGATACCGCAGGTGGCTCTCGGCCGAGGCGAGAGAAGATCGAAGCAAACGCTGCAGCGAGTCTGCACACGACTACGTCCGATTACGCGAAGTTCGTTATCGCGATCCTGAACCGCACCGGTTTGAAGAAGAGTACGTTTGCGGCGATGTTGCGACCACAGATCCAAGTTGATGAAGCGTGCTCGAATTGTGTTTCGAACAAACCGAGCGGAAAGCTTTCGACGACGATCTCATGGGGACTTGGTTGGGGCTTGCAGCAGAGTAACGGTATCCAATCGTTCTGGCACTGGGGCGACAACGGCGACATTCACACGTTCGTGATGGGATCACAGAAAGACCGCTCGGGCGTGGTGATATTCACCGATAGCGGCAACGGACATTCGATCATTCCATCGATCCTCGAGAAGACCTACGATCGTCAGCAGCCACTGAGCTCATGGATCCATTACGAAGCATACAACTCACCGGCGAAAACTTTGCTCAGATCGATTCTCGTCGACGGCGTCGCAGCATTGTCACGCTACGAAACCGATCGTGAGAAGAATCCGAGCATCGGGCTCAACGAACAGTCGACGAACGGACTCGGTTACGCGCTTCTGAATCGCGGGAAACTGCCGGAGTCGATCGAAGTCTTTAAGTTGAACGTTAAAGATCACCCGACGTCGGGTAACACGTATGACAGTCTGGGTGAAGCGTATTTGAAGGCGGGTGAAAAAACGCGTGCGCTCGAGTCGTATAAGAAGGCGATCGAGGTTGAGCCAAAGTATCCGGGAGCGGCCGATGCTCAAAAGATAATCAGTGATCTTGAGAAGGCGCCGAAGGATTGATCGAGATGGATCCGCGATCGTTTCTTCGCTCCCGTGGAGCGACATATTTGTAGATGATCGTCCGAATTTATTTCTTCGCTCCGTAGGAGCGGCATATCGATGTCGCTCCTACAGAGCGTTCATCCTTACCGCACGACATCTACAAACATTTGGCTCCTAGCGGAGCCGATGCCGACCGACGTAAAAATCACCCCTTATCCTTCGCCTTCAACATCCTCAACAACGCTTTTTCCTCGGGATCATAATCCGTTTCGACGCGCCGGATTCGGCGTGATGTTTTTGGCCGAAACTCGTCGAGCGTTATCCCGGACTCGTACGAGGTAAGCACCGTCGGGTGAATATACGACCCGCGACATACTGCCGGCGTGTTACCCAATTGTTCTGCGACGCTCTTGACGGCGTGCACGATGTTCTTCTTTGTCTCGCGTTCGTCTTCCGGCTTGCCGATGTCTGCGAGGGCGACGGCTGCCAAAAGCGTGCCGCCCCATGTTCGAAAATCCTTTGAAGAGAATTCGGGAGCAGTCGCAGATTTAATGTACGTGTTGATGTCTGACGGTTTGATCGCTTGTGGCTTCCCGTTCTCGTCGACGTAATGGAAAAGCTTGCGTGCCGCTCCGAGCTGCTTCAGATCTTTTAGTACCGACGCGAGTTCTTCGTCGACCAAAACCTTTCGATGCTTGATCGAGCTCTTGCCGACAAAGTCGAAGACGAGTCGGCCGCCGCGTTTGATCTCGAGGTGTTTGTTCTGGAGAGTCGTGATCCCGTAGGTGCGGTAATGCTGAACGCTCTTTTCTGTACCGATGCGAATGTAGAGCGAATTGATGAGTCGCATCATCACGGCGAGAACCTTTTCTCGCGGGAAGCCGTCAAGCGACATATGCTCGTTCGTTATGGCTCGAAGTTTTGGAAGGTGCTCACCGAAGCGTTCGATCTTCTCGAATTTCTTGCGCTGCTGTTTTTCTGAGAACTGCGGCCGGTATTTGTACTGTATGCGCCCGGTCGTGTCCATCCCGACGGCTTGAAGAGCGCTCGACGCGGATGGTGACACGCGTACATGTCGCCACGCCGGAGGGATGACAAGCAACTTGATACGCTCAAGACTCTCTGCGTCGGTTATCCGCTTGCCCTCACGATCGACGTAGTGGAACCCCTTCGACTTTGATCCCATCCGTTGCCACCACCGCGCACGTCGGCCCTTGGCGATCGTGTCGCGGGCCTTTGCCGTATCAAACTTTGGCGCGTTCTGTACCATTGCAGTCACACACTCGTCCGCTTTCCATATGGCGCGACGGGAATGGATGGGTAATGGCAAAACAAGTGCCTAGTTCTGAGTCCCGCCTGAGGTACGGGGTGATTAACGCAGTTAGCCGCAGATTCCGCAGATGGACGCAGATTATTCTTCTGCGTTTTGGTGTGGTTGCGGTTCTTCTCTGCGAGCCCAGGTACTTTTCAACGCAGAACTCGCAGAGCCCTCAGAGAAAGAAGCAGAATCCACGAAGCACACTAGACCAGCGAAAAGCCAGCCCTGATATCTGCGTCATCTGCGTAATCTGCGGCTAACTGCGCCAGTCGTCCCAGGTTTGCGAAAAAAGAGGCTGCCCTTCCGGACAGCCTCTCCCAAACACCCTGATGCGTGACTTATTCACTCACCGGTTTTCCATCTGCATCGAGAATCGTGATCGAGTAGCCAAGATCTTTGAGACCCGGCTCGATCACTTTCCTGTCGCCGACGATCACGATCGCCATCTTCGACGGATCGAGATACTTTGTCGCGACGCGATTCACGTCCGCCAACGTTACAGCGTTGACCTTCGAGATGTAATCGTTGAAGTACGAGTCGGCAAGTCCGTACGTGACGAGGTTCGAGAGTTGATTCGAGATCGCACCAACGGTTTCAAAACCGGCGGGGTAACGTCGGATCAAACTCTGCTTGTTATAGTCGAGCTCTGCCTGTGTGACGGGGCGCGAACCGCGAATCCCGTTCAACTCCTTCATGAACTCGGCTACTGCCTCCTTCGTAACCGAGGTCTGGATGTCGCCGCCGGCGCGGAATGGTCCGGCACCTCGACGATAAACGAAACCGCTGTTTGCTCCGTACGTGTAGCCCTTGTCCTCGCGCAGATTCATGCTGATGCGCGATGTGATACCGCCACCGAGGATCGAGTTCATCACAACCACCGGGAAGTAGTCCGGATTGCTGCGGTCGATTCCGATCTGACCGATCGAGACCACTGACTGCGCGGCGTTCGGACGATCGACGATATAGATACCTGTCTTGTCCAATGCCTTCGCCGACGGCATGTCTCGATTGGCGACCTCGGCCGGCTTCCAACCCGCGAACGCCTTCTCGAGTTTCGATTTCAGAGCCACCTTGTCGTAGTCTCCGACGACGATTAGCACGCCATTGTTCGGACGATACGTCGAGTCGTAGAACTTCACGATGTCATCACGTGTGATCGCCTTGATCGACGCCTCGGTCGTATCGCGGCCATACGGGTGGTTTCCATAGAGCACCTTGTTGTAGACCACATTGCCAACCGCATTCGGATTCGCCTTCTGCTGACGAAGTCCGACGATCTGTCGACCGCGAAGACTTTCGATCTCCTTATCCGGGAACGCGGGGTTCATGACGACATCGGCATAGATGTCGATGGCTGCGTCAAGATTCTTGCTCAACGTCTGCATCGAGACGTTTGTCGAATCCCAGCCCGAACCGGCGTTGATACCGCCGACACCGAGCGCCTGGAGTTGATTAGTGATGTCGACCGCTGATCGAGTCTTCGTTCCATCGTCGAGCAAAGTTGCCGTAGCGTTTGCGAGACCGGTGCGATCGTCGGGCTCATTGCCCTGACCCGATCTGAAGACCATGTTCAACGCAACGATCGGAAGTTCTTTCTGCTCGACCATCCAGACATCGAGTCCGTTGCTAAGCTTCGTCTTCTCGATCGCCGGAAGTACGAGTTTCGGATTTGGTCCGGGTTTCGGCAGTTTCGCCGTCTGCTCTTTGATCAGGGTGTCGTCCTTCTTGTCCGACTTAACCGATGTCGGACGATCCGCTCCACGATTACCTCGAGCAGCTTCACCCTGTCGCGGCGTGTATGTCATGACGAGACGATTCGCCGTCAGGTATGTATTCGCGACCCGCTGAATGTCGGCCGGTGCCACCTTCGCGTATCGATCAAGATCCGCCTGGAAGTAATCGGGCTTGCCGAGATAACCGGTGTAGCTTCCGAGCTGGCTGCCCTTGCCGAGAACCGTCTGCAGACCGAAGACGCTCTGCGCCTCAATGCTGTTCTTGGCGCGTGCCAACTCATCCGCCGTCGGCGGTTCTTTCTTTATGCGTTCGATCTCGAGGTTGATCTCTTTCTCGATATCGTCGAGCGACTTTCCGGGACGTGCCGTAGCCTGGACCTGGAATGTTCCACCGATCTCGTTGGTACCGTTGCCGGCGCCGATCTGCGAGACCATCTCTTTTCCGTAAAGGAGATTGCTCTGCAAGCGCGACGTCCTGCCGGTCGACAAGATGTAGCCGAGCATGTCCAGAGCGGCTTCATCCGGTGCGTACTGCGGCACACCGTGCCATACCATGTACCGACGTGCGAACGGAACCGCGTCGTCAAAATTCACGCGGATCTCCTTGTCGAGTTTCGGCATCGCGTTGGTCGGACGGTTGATCGCCTCGGTTCCTTTTGCGATCGGGCCGAAGTATTTCTCGATCCAAGTCCGTGCATTCTTTTCATCGAAGTCGCCCGAGACGACGAGGATCGTGTTCTGCGGAACGTAGTACTTTCGGAAGAAAGCCTTTACGTCATCCATCGTCGCGGACTGCAGGTCCTCGAGAGAACCGATCGTCGTCCAGTTATACGGATGACCCTTCGGATACATGATCTCGGTGATCTTCTCAAACGCTGTTCCGTAGGGTTGGTTATCGACACGCTGACGACGTTCGTTCTTCACGACGTCGCGCTGGTTGTCGAGCTTCTCCTGCGTCATCGCTTCTAGCAGACCGCCGAGACGATCGGCTTCGAGCATGAGGGCGAGCTCGAGGAAGTTTGACGGGACGGTCTCGTAGTACCACGTGCGGTCGACGTTCGTCGTTCCATTGATGCTGCCGCCTGCTTCCTGGAGCGGCGTGAAATAGTCGGTGTTGTAGTTCTTCGAGCCCTGAAACATCATGTGCTCGAAGAGATGCGCGAAGCCGGTACGGCCGGTCTCTTCATTCTTCGAACCGACGTGATACCAGGTGTTCACCGCGACGACCGGCGTTGACTTGTCTTCGTGAAAAACGACCTTCAGGCCATTCTTTAACTCGTATTGCTTGATCTTGAGGGCGGGAAGTTTGTCGCCGTTCTTTTGCGCGAGTGCGGGGATATAGGCGAGCGAACTCACCACCAGCAGCGCGGCAATCATCTTGATGCGCATATCTAACTCCTAGATTTTGAAAGTTTTGAAAAGACGCTGGGAGAGTCGCGCTCAACGCGTCGAGGCTGACCCGTGCCGGTCTACTGCCTCGATTCCCAAACACACAACTCTACGAAAGCTGCCTTCTACTACGCAGTGTTTCGCTATGAGGTTTCCCGTTTGGCCAGAGCGATGTGTGGTTTTTCCGAAACAACAACTCCGCCCGGCTTCTCGACCGTTATCGCGAACGCCTGCGGGTTTTGGACCTTTACTTTAGCGTCGATAGGAATTATGACCTCACCGTCGGTATTGATGTCAAACGTTCCGCCGTCCACCGGGGTCTTCGGATTCTGGTTTTCGGCAACGATCCAGAGCTGATACTGCTCCTTCCCGGGGTCGTTCTTTGGCAAGCCGCTGATCCGAACGTAACCTTTTTGCATCTCGTCGCTCCAGATAATATCGCCGGTTGGTTGGACTTCCTTGACGGTGCCCGCACCTAGCGTCGCCTTTGCGAGATCGCGTGCGGAGGCCATCAGGACCTGGCGCATATCTCCGGGCGTGAGCTTCTTTTCAGGTGACGGAGATGGCGTGGGCGGCACGTTGGCTTCGATTCTCTCCCGACGGGTGTAATAAATGTTTAGCGCCAACGCGACGATGGCGAGGGCAGCGAATGCCCATCCGAGCCAACCGAACATCGAGCCTCGTGCTTCGCGTTCAGGTTCGACGATCTCCCGCTTTTGAACATGCATTCCCGCGTCGGCGAGAATTCGGTCGCGGAGTGACGCAGGCAATTGTTCGGTGCGGTCTAGCGAGCCGGTCGCAACGGAAGCAGCCGCAAGTTCAAAGGACAACGATTCATCCTCGACACCGCCTTCACGCTGCAACTCAGACAGTTCCTTTTGCTCTTCAGCGCTCAACCCGTACATCGCCTTTTTCACGAGGAGGTCGTCGATCAGCTCTCGCAGGTTTTCGTTCATGCGGCTGCCTCCTTTCTCGCGGCCCCGAGCCCGAGTATTTCGCGTGCGGCCAGAAGACCGCGCCGGGCGTGCGTCTTCACAGTTCCAAGCGGCATTCCGGTGGCGTCGGCGATCTCCTGGTGAGACAATCCGTGGACGATCGCGAGCTGCAGAACTTGTCGCTGCTCCGGTCTCAACGCGGCGACCGCTTCGGCGGCTTCATTCGCTTCGACCGAGATCTGCATACTGCGGTCAGCGCGATCCGCCGGTTCGGCGACGACATCGTCGAGCGAGTCAGCAGTCACGCGGCGACTCGCGTAACGGATCCGGTCGATGATGCGCCGGCGGGCGATCATCGCGATGAATGTCGTCTCCGATGCCTGCGATTCGTCGAACCGCTCCGCGTTTTTCCAAATATCGACGAAGACGTCCTGAACCACGTCCTCCGCGTCCTCCGTGTTTCTAAGCATCCTGCGGGCAAGAGACCACACGAGCCCGCCGTACTTGTCCAGGCAATCCCTGACAGCATCGGCGTCTCCGGCCGCAACTCTTTTTAATATCGCTTGCGCCACTTATCAGTCTGGTCTCGATTTGCCCCTAAAACGTACCGCAACTGCTTGAACAAGCCAAGCTCGTATATCGCGGCCCCGGAGGGCTTCGCTAATGGAGACTTCGATTGCGAGGAGAATTTGGATTCAACGGAGAGCGACTCGCGGCACGGTGGTTCCCTGAATTTTTCCTCTCCTGGAGGACGAGAGGGTCTTTCGGGCTTCGCCCGTATGATGAGCGGAAAGGCTCTGCCTTTCCGCAAGTACTCAACACTTTGCGCGGCTTCGCCGTCGGTGTGTATAGACTGGAGGCATAGCCTCGCAGATTCTACCGACCGCGTCGGAAAGGAAGAGCCTTTCCGCTCATCATGCGGGCAGAGCCCGAAAGAGAGTTTTCCTTCATCATGGATGCCAGACACGAGATGGGTGCAAGACACGAGGCCTCGCTTCGCTCATCATGGCAGCAAGCAACATCAGGTTCGACTGTCGAGGTTTATTTAACGCTTTGAGACGAAACGACTCGCGATGTAGATAGCGAACATCCCGAAAGTCGTAACCGCCGAGATAAGACAGAACTGGCAGAACGCGCCGATGACGAATGCCTGTAGGTAGAGCAACCAAACCGTGAACGCGGCCATAAGGGTGACTTGAACGCCGAACAGGTTCCAGAGTCGTCGATTGCCGAACGCTACGAGTACGGCTAACGAAAACGCGACAAAGTAGGCAGCCGCGCCAAATGCCGCGAGCGGGATTCCATTGAACTCCGCGTACTTGCTCGTGAGCACTGTCTCGCAGCCGGTGATGAGGCTGCATGGGACGGGTTCAGACGTGAGGTGATGAACGGTTAGATAAACCGAATCGACGAGGCCGCCGAGCGCAACGATCGCCGCCGCAAGCGGCAGTTTGGCGATCGAGCTTCCGGCGGCCTCGTTCGTTTCTTCGACCATTATTTCTTTGAGGGCTCCGGGGCAGCATTGCCAACCGACGCGGAGGGTGCTGGCGAAGACGGTTTGCCGACCGGTGCAGTCGTTGACGCGTTGCCCGCCGGTGCTGCCGGAGCGGTCGCTGACTGACTCGCTGCGTACTTCTGCAACTCGGCGTCGATGATCCTTCGAAGCCCCGGGACGTTGACCTCAGGGTAGGGGATCGATTGACCGTTGATAAAGATGGTCGGCGTCGAACTGACGTTCATCGCCTTAGCACGCGAGATGTCCTGATCGACTCGCGACTTGGCCGCGAGTCCCGCGACGTCAGACTGAAACTTCGCAATATCGAGTCCGATCTTTTCCGCGTATCCGCTCCAGATCTCACGGTAATTGGGTGCCGAGGCCCACGATTGCTGATTGCTGAAAAGTTGGTCCTGCATCGCCCAGAATTTTCCCTGCAGTCCGGCGGCTTCGGCTACCGTAGCAGCGTCGTACGACTTGTCATGCATCGGCAACGGATAGTTGCGGAAGGTGAACCGGATCTTGCTTCCGTACGTCGACTGGATCTCCTTCATTACGGGATGTGTAGCGGCACACGCACTGCACTGGAAATCCGCAAACTCTTCAACCGTGACCGACGCCGTCTGCGAACCAAGCATGTTCGGCGGCGTCGCGCCTTGCGGTGCGTTTGGATTGACGGTCGATGCCGGTCGGGTCTGGTTTGCACCCGTTGAGCCGTTGGCCGCCGTATTCGCATCGGGCTTCGAGGTCTTTGACAACAGGTAAGCACCGCCGACCACGCCAACAAGTACGAGGACAATTATGACGAGCGGGATAACACTACTATTCTTCTTTGGTTCGTTCTTCATTTTCTGGATTTAGTCGAGAGATGGGTTTTATTTTACAGCCCTCAGCCGGTTCTTGCTCGCGGGCGTTTCGTCAGCGGTCGCTAACGACTCCTTGACGCGTTTAGTGATTCCATCGACATCGAGACCGTAGGTCGCGAGCAGGGTCTTCGGGTCGCCGTGAGTCACGATCTCATCCGTAACTCCTAGACGCGCCACCTTGACCTTATCTTGCATGCCGTTGGCTTCGAGACACTCGAGCACCGCCGAGCCGAATCCGCCGGCGAGGTACGCCTCTTCGATCGTCACGATCACTTCAAAATCTTTCGCGAGTCGAAGAATCATTTCTTCATCAAGCGGTTTGACGAATCTCGCGTTGACCACGGTTGCATCGATGCCTTCAGTCTTCAATCGGGCCGCAGCATCTAACGCAGGAGCGACCATCGAACCGTACGCGACAAGCGCCACATCCTTGCCCTCGCGAAGCGTTTCCGATCTTCCGATCTCGATCAGTTTCGGCTTCGACGAAATATCGACACCGAGACCGTTACCACGCGGGTAACGGATAGCCGCCGGACCGTTATGCTGGATCGCCGTCAACATCATGTCTCGCATCTCGGCTTCATCTTTCGGCGCCATCAAGACGATGTTGGGATAGCCACGGAGATAGGCGATGTCGAGGAGGCCGTGATGCGTCGGGCCGTCCGCTCCGACGATGCCTGCGCGATCCATAGCAAACGTCACATTGAGATCCTGCAGACAGACGTCGTGGATCAATTGATCAAAACCGCGTTGAAGGAATGTTGAATAG
>DATEOJ010000049.1:0-7621 GCA_035274235.1 Pyrinomonadaceae bacterium | reverse complement strand
CGGTCGAAGAGTTTATCAAGAAGATCAACACACTGCGCGGGCGCAGCTAGACGATAACTTTACTCATGAGTCAGCCAGTACTCGAAATGCGCGGGATCGGTAAGCGGTTTCCGGGTGTTATTGCGCTAGATGATGTCGACCTCACCGTATCTTCCGGTGAGGTCGTCGCACTTGCGGGCGAGAACGGCGCAGGGAAGTCGACGCTCATGAAGATCCTAGGCGGGATCTATCAGCCCGATGGAGGAGAGATCGTGGTCGACGGCGATCCCGTGGTGTTCCGGGGCGTCGCCGACGCCAGCTCGCACGGAATCGCATTTGTCCATCAAGAGCTGAACGTGCTCGACAATCTCACCGTCGCTGAGAATGTCTTTCTCGGACGCGAACCGCGGAAGGCTCGTTTTCTGATCGATCAGAAGAAACTCAACTCCGCGACAAAGGAATACATCACGAGGCTCGGACTCGAGGTAGAGCCGGACACACCGTTGAGCGAACTCTCGATCGCACAGCAGCAGTTGGTCGAGATCGCGAAGGCGTTATCGTTGAATGCTCGGATCGTGATCATGGACGAGCCGACGTCGAGCCTGACGTTAACGGAAACCGGCCGTCTGCTTTCCGTCATCGCGGATCTTCGAACGGAAGGCGTCAGTGTCATCTACATCTCGCATCGTCTCGGTGAGATCAGGCAGATCGCTGATCGCGTAGTGGTCCTGCGTGACGGAAAGAACGCGGGCACGCTCGAACAAAACGAGATCGATCATGATCGCATCGTGAAGCTGATGGTAGGACGCGACATCGAAGAGTTCTACGATCACGGATCATCGGGCGAAGCGACGATCGCCTTCGCTGAGATACGCGATCTCCGCACACGACGGTATCCGAAAAAGCCAATATCATTCGACATACGCAAAGGAGAGATACTCGGCGTGGCGGGACTTGTTGGAGCTGGACGTTCGGAAGCGGCACAGGCGATCTTCGGTGTCGATACCGCCGGTGACGCAAGTATCGCGCTCGATGGTCGGACGGTGAGTATTCGTTCGGCGGGTGATGCGATACGCAACGGGATCTATCTTGTGCCTGAGGATCGACGTGTCGCGGGGTTGATCGTCGATTTGCCGATACGCGAGAACATCACCCTTCCGGCCCTGTCGCGATATTCGTCGGCGGGTCTGATCAACAAGAGCCGTGAAACGAAACGCGCACAGCAGATGTGCGAACAATTGAAGGTGAAGGCGCCGTCAACCGAAACACGAGCCGCGAATCTCAGCGGCGGAAATCAGCAGAAGGTGGTGCTAGCAAAATGGCTGTCACTAGATCCGAAACTTCTGATCTTCGACGAGCCAACACGCGGCATAGACGTCGGAGCAAAGGCCGAGATCTATCAGCTGATGCGTGATCTCGCTGCAAGCGGCGTCGCGATAATGATGATCTCGAGCGACATGGAAGAGATCCTCCGCGAGAGCGATCGCATCGCGGTTATGCATGAAGGCTCGATCACCGGAATTCTGAATCGCGCCGAAGCGAGCGAAGAAGCTGTGATGAGGCTCGCGGTTGGACATTAATCTCGGTTGCTTTGTATCGCTTCTGTCTTCGGGAGAAAACTAGCTATTGGCTGTTAGCTCGTAGCTATTAGCCAACGGCTAACAGCCATCAGCCAGTTTTCAAACGAATAAAGAAAAGAGCGCGCAGCAAAAACCTGAACTTTATTTATGAGAAAGGAACTCGGAACTTTCGTACTGCTTGTCGTCCTTTGCATCGCGCTCGCGATACTTAATCCAAGTTTCCTAGCATCCGCGAATCTTCAGAATCTGGCGCGACTGATCGGGATCTACGGGATATTCAGTATCGGTCTCGGGCTCGTGATCATCACGGGCGGAATAGATCTGTCGGTCGGATCCGTATTTGCCCTGCTTGGCGTTCTTCTCTCGATCTTTCTCGTCGACTGGCATCTCCCTGCCGCTATCGCGGTGCTCGCGGTTGTCGCGATCTCAACCACGCTCGGTTTGATCAACGGCTTTCTGATCACCAAGGTCAGGATCCAGCCATTTATCGTCACGCTGTGCGGACTCCTTTTCTATCGCGGACTCGCCCGGTTCATCGCGAACGATGAAACGAAAGGATTCGGCGCCGCACAGGGTTTCGAGACGTTGCAGAGTATGGCGACCGGGAGCGTCGCCGGTGTTCCGACGCCGTTCATCCTTCTGATCTTGATCAGTGTCGTGATGTGGGTCGTCATCCATCGGTCTGTTTACGGGCGATATCTTTTCGCGGTTGGCCGGAATGAAGTCGCGGCGCGTTACTCGGGTATCAATGCCGACATTATCACCGCGAGCGCGTATGTCCTGTGCGGATTGCTCGCGAGCATCGCCGGCGTATTGCTCGCCTTCTACACCAACTCGATCTCGCCGTCCTCTCACGGAAATTTTTACGAACTGTATGGGATCGCAGCGGCCGTGCTCGGGGGATGCAGTCTTCGCGGTGGCGAAGGTTCGATCATCGGCATTTTGATCGGAACGGCGCTCCTGCAGGTCTTGCAAAACCTGGTCAATCTTCTCGGTATTCCGAGCTCGCTTAATTTCGCTGTGATGGGTGCGGTGATACTTGTCGGCGTTATCGCGGACCAACTTCTCCGCCAACGTAAAATGGCACAGCCCGCAGCATAGATCTATGCGTACGCTCGTCTTGTTTTTCATCCTTGCTGCCGCGGTTACTTCTTACGCGCAAGGCGATGTGATCAAGCTCTGGGAAACGCGGGCGCCTAACGCTGTGGCCGACGAACCGGTCGACGTTCCCACACTCGCGGTGTTCCCCGCGTCGAAGGAACTCGCGTCGCGATCGGCGGTCATCGTTTTCCCGGGCGGTGGTTATTCGAAACTCTCGGATGTTAAGGAGGGCAGCGACGTCGCACGTTGGTTGAATTCGCTCGGCATCACCGCGTTCGTTCTCAAGTACAGGCTTGGGATGCGGTATCACCAACCGAACCAACTGCTCGATGCGGCTCGTGCCATTCGTTACGTCCGGGCAAACGCGCAACGTTGGGGCACCGATCCACGCAAGATCGGCATCATCGGATTTTCCGCGGGCGGCCATCTAGCCTCGACACTCGGCACTCACTTCGATTCGGGACAAACTGAATCCGCTGACCGGGTCGAACGCGTAAGTTCGCGTCCTGATCTGATGCTGCTGATATACCCGGTCATAACAATGGGCGAATTCGCTCACGCGGGTTCAAAGAAAAATCTTCTCGACGAAAATCCGTCGGAGGATCTCGTAAAGCGTTACTCGAGCGAGTTGCAGGTGACGTCCAACACGCCACCTGCGTTTCTTGTTCACACGATGACCGACGCCACGGTTCCGGTCGAGAACAGCCTGCTGTTTGTTCAAGCACTCAGGAAAGCAAAGGTGCCTGTAGAGTTTCACCTGTACGAAAAAGGCCCGCACGGTTTTGGACTCGCACCGGCCGATGCCGTACTCGCGAGCTGGACGGGTCGAGCAGCTGACTGGCTCGCACTTCATGGATTCATAACACCGAAGAACAAATGAAAAGAGACAAATCTTTCGATCGAAGAGATTTTCTAAAAACCGCTGCTATCGGAACCGCGGGTCTATCGCTATTAACCAACACTGCAGAGGCCGCACCGACTGGCGAACTTGCACCGAGCATTTCGCAGCGACAGATCATTCCGCTCAATCGTCGTTGGCTCTACAGCGAGAAGTCTTCCGCGGATGCGATGCAACCACGATTCAACGATCGCGGATGGAAGTCGGTGACAATACCTCACACGAACAAGATGCTGCCGATGAACGGTTTTGACGAGAATGAATACATGTTCGTCTCGGCGTATCGCAGGCATTTCAAATTACCCGCGCCGCTAAAAGGCAAACGAATATTCGTTGACTTCGGCGGTGTGATGACGGCCGCGAAAGTTTTCATTAACGGAAACTCGCTTGGAGAATACCGCGGCGGATACACTCCGTTCTCTTTCGAACTGACAAAACACATCAGCTGGAGTGGCGACAACGTTCTCGCCGTCGAAGTTGATTCAACCGAACGCAAAGACATTCCGCCTTTCGGGGGGATGATCGATTATCTGACGTTCGGCGGTATCTATCGCGACGTCCAGATCCGCGCGGTCGCGGATACATTCATCCAAAACGTTTTCGCCAAACCGGTGAATGTTCTGACCAATGATCGCAGTTTGAATGTCGGAGTTTACGTCGGCGGACGAACCGAACGCGACGCACAGCTTATCGCCGAACTCCGCGACGGTGCTCGCGTGATCGCGACAGGGAGAAAGAACCTCGTCGGCACCGAATCCCAGGATATCGTTCTTTCGAACCTTGGACAGATACAACTGTGGGACATCGAAAAACCCAAGCTCTACGACGTCCGCGTTACGGTCAAGAGTGGTGACACTGTTCTCGATCATTACGACACTCGAATCGGTTTTCGTGAGGCGAAGTTTACGCCCGAAGGATTCTTCTTGAACGGAAAGCGCGTGAAGCTTTGCGGACTCAATCGTCATCAGACTTATCCGTATGTCGGTCAGGCGATGCCCGCCCGAGTTCAGAAACATGACGCGTGGGTACTGAAGAAAGAGCTGCATTGCAACATCGTTCGCACGTCGCACTATCCGCAGTCGCCGCATTTCCTCGACGCATGCGACGAGCTCGGTCTTCTAGTTTTCGAAGAGATACCGGGTTGGCAGCATATTGGTGACAAAGCGTGGCAGGATCTGACGGTTCAGTATGTCGACGAGATGATACGACGCGACTGGAATCATCCGTCGATAATTCTTTGGGGTGTTCGCGTGAACGAATCGGGAGACAATCACGACTTCTACACGCGCACAAACAAACTCGCACACGATCTCGACGATTCTCGACAGACCGGCGGCGTGAGGTTCCGATACAACTCCGAACGACTCGAGGACGTTTACACGATGAACGACTTCGGCTTTCCGCTGCGTCCGCCGAATCATCCGCTATATCTCAACACCGAATTCAACGGACACATGTACCCGACGAAGCGCGGCGACAACATCGAGCGCCTTCGCGAGCACACGCATAGACATGCGCGAGTTCACGACGCGCTTGCAGGCGACAACAAATACGCCGGCGGTCTCGGCTGGTGTGCGTTCGACTACAACACGCACGATTACTTCGGATCCGGTGACCGGATCTGTTATCACGGTGTGTCCGACATTTTCCGAATTCCAAAACCTGCGGCGGGTTTCTATCGATCGCAATGCGATCCGTCGGAAGAGATCGTTCTCGAACCGGGATTCGATTGGGCACGTGGTGATGAGAACGAGACGTTTACCAACGCGTTGGTTTCTTCAAATTGCGAGAAGCTGGTCTACTACGTCGGCACACGCAAGATCGCCGAGGTTGAACCCGACCGTAAGACGTATCCGAATCTCAAGTACGCGCCGTTCACAACGAATCTACATTCGGCGATCGGCAAGGCATGGGAAGACCTAACGATCGAAGGTTACATCGGCGGCAAGAAAGTTATCGAGAAGAAAATGTCGGCGAAGGGTGTCGACAAGCAGTTCATCATCGAGGCCGATGATCACGAACTGGTCGCGGACGGCATCGACATGACGCGTGTTGTGTTCCGTGTCGCAGACGAGTTCGGCAATGTAAAACCTTTTTCAGTCGCGGCCATTCAGTTCACGATCGAGAACGGTGAGATCATCGGCGACAACCCGTTTGCACTAGTCGGCGGTTGCGGCGCGATCTGGGTTAAGGCGACTGAGAAGGCGGGCAAGATCACGCTAACTGCGACGCACCCGCGGCTCGGAAAGAAGAGGGTTGAGATCGCGGCGAAGGCGGCGGCTCCGATTGCGGTTTAGCAACACGGGTAAGACAGGCATTGCACGACACGCGTAGGACAGGCATTCCTGCGTGTCCTCGTGAGACTCTCGACCGACAGTGCGACGAGGCATTGCACGACAAGCGTAGGACAGGCATCCGTGCCTGTCCTCCTCAGCCACTCGCCAACACAATCCTGACAAGTATTTTGCGCCGTTTCGACGTAAGCTGAGATATACTTCTCCTCCTAAAATTAACTGAAGAGGTCTCTCTCCCCTGACCTACGATTACAAAGAATCCTACCGACGGAAGCTTCCGCATCGACACTCTCCCGGCAGCACTCTCTTCATCACGTTCCGACTTTGCAATTCCATTCCGAAGGTCGTGGTCGAACGCTGGAAAGCCGAACGCGACGCGCTCAATGAAGAATGTCGCCGGATCCAAGGCGCAGCAAGAGTCGAATACCTGCGGCTAGATTTTGAACGCCGATGGTTCGGACTGTTCGAGCGACTACTTCATGAAGAGACTGGGCCGCTCTGGCTGAAGAATCCTCTTATCGCGCGCGTCGTCGCCGACTCACTTCATTTCCACGATGGCAGATCGTACGACCTTCATGCTTATAGTTTGATGGCGAACCACGGACACGTGCTTTTCACGCCTTTCTTGAATGAGCAATCACTAACCGAAATAAGAGATCCGATCCTTCGATACGAAAGCAATGCCCCGACGCTTGGCGCGATCATGAGATCGTTCAAAGGCTACACAGCGCGCGAAGCGAACAAGATCCTCGGAAGGAGCGGCCAATTCTGGGACGCTGAAAGTTATGATCACGAAGTGCGTAACGGGATCGCTTTTCGTCGGATCGAGAAATACATATTGAACAATCCAGTGAAGGCGGGTTTGGTGCGGGATTGGAGAGATTGGAAGTGGAATTGGGTCGCGGCGGAATGATCCGGGCGCTTGATGCGTAGCATAGGACAGGCACGGATGCCTGTCCTATGCTCGTCTTACGATGCGTCGATGCTTTGTCGTTCGAGATCTTGAACGAGGACAGGCACAGATACCTGTCCTATGCTCGTCCTACGATGCCTCGTTGAGCTGTCACTCGAGATACTAAACGAGGACAGGCACGGATGCCTGTCCTACGCTTGTACTGCAAGGCCTTCGCGCACGTAAATCACTTGATTGCAGTGGCCAAATTAGCAGGGGCCTTGTTGATCTTCTTCCCAGCCGGCGATAAATACTTCTTGAGGTCCGGTTTCTTCAAAGCGCGGATTCCCGCGATAACCATTTGAGCATTCAGCAGCGCTCCGGCGGGGGTCGAGTGGGTACGAGCGTCGCCGAAAAGCGGTGCGACTTTCTCCGGACCGAGCCGCTCGAACTCGAGTGCGATGATCTCGTTGAGATCGATATACGCAGCGTGAGTTGCAGCCGCGGCATTCGCTGTCCACTTAACCCACTTCTCGCGCTCCTTTCTAACGATATGCCCGCCGTCCCAATCCTTGTGCGGCACCATCGAGCAGTAGATCATTGTCGCTCCGCGTTCGCGAACGTCGTTGCCGTACTTTCGCATGTACCAGCCGAAGCTTTGGACGATCTCCTTCTTGCCG
Source organism: Pyrinomonadaceae bacterium (assembly GCA_035274235.1). Taxonomy (GTDB): domain Bacteria; phylum Acidobacteriota; class Blastocatellia; order Pyrinomonadales; family Pyrinomonadaceae; genus OLB17. The sequence continues at coordinate 197 of DATEOJ010000049.1, read as the reverse complement.
TCAAGACGAGTCGCTTCCGCTGTCTCTTCACCTTCGGAGTGAAGTGACGGACGATCTTTCGACTTTGGATCGTTGTAGATACCAACATCGTTGTGTCCGAACTGCAGAATCACGAAGTCGCCTTTCTTTAGTTCGGAAAGCACCTTGTCCCAACGACCTTCGTACTGAAACGTGCGAGACGAGCGTCCGCCGATCGC
>DATEOJ010000048.1:0-2423 GCA_035274235.1 Pyrinomonadaceae bacterium | reverse complement strand
GTACGAAGTCCTCGACGAAGCGCGGATGAAGAAGATGGGGATGGGTTCCCTTCTCAGCGTCTCCGCCGGGTCGGAAGAGCCGGCGAAGATGATCGTTCTTCGTTACACGCCGGCAAAGAATACCGGAAAGAAAGGTGACCTGCTCGCTCTCGTTGGCAAAGGCATCACGTTCGATACGGGCGGCATCTCGATCAAACCGGCCGAAGGCATGGAGGCGATGAAGTACGACATGTCGGGCGGTGCAACCGTCATCGGCGCGATGCGTGCGATCGCGAAACTCAAGCCGACGGTTCCTGTGCTCGGAGTCGTCGCAGCAGTCGAGAACATGCCGGACGGAAGGGCGACCCGACCGAGCGATGTCGTGACCGCAATGAACGGCAAGACGGTCGAGATCCTTAACACCGATGCTGAAGGACGTCTGATCCTTGCGGACGCAGTAGCGTACGCAGAACAACAAGGAGCGACCCGTATCGTCGACATGGCGACGTTAACCGGTGCCGTCATCATCGCACTCGGTAGTCAGAACACCGGGATAATGGGCAACGATCAGGCGTTCGTCGACCAGATCATTCAGCTCGGCAAAGAAGCCGGCGAAAACTTCTGGCAGCTTCCGGTCGGACGCGAGTATAGCAAGCAGATCAAATCGGACATCGCCGATATCAAAAACATCGGACCTCGCGGCAAGGCAGGCACGATCATGGGTGCGGTATTTATCCAGGAGTTCGTCGACAAAGCGAAGTGGGCTCACCTCGATATCGCGGGTACGGCGTGGGAAGACTCGGTCCGGCCGCATCAAGCGAAGGGTCCGACCGCAGTCGCGATCCGCACGTTGATAAAACTTGTCGAGGCCTCACAGTAGACAAGCTAAAAATTAGTAACTACTATGGCTGGTAACTTTGCTACCAGCCATTTTCTTAGCCCTTACATTTCACAACTCAGACGGGAGTCGCATCATGAAACGGTCCATCCGGAATATTCTCTTTGGCAAAGACAACAAATTGAGCGGAGCGATCGCTATCGCGGTCATAGCCTTCATCGCTCTCGGATGCGGCTGCGGCAAGGATTTCGATCTTGCGAAGGTACTGCAGAACGCAAACTCGAGTTCTAACTCGGGCACCGATTCATCAAACTCGACGACTTCCGACGATTCAACATCCAGTGACGCGGACATGCCGTCGCGCGATCTGCTCGATGCAATGGTCGCCGAGACCACCGCTGACTTCAATTTTGCGATCGTAACGAACGACTTTTCGGACATGTACGCGAAGGCCTCGCCGAATTTTCAGGCGACGTACACGGAAGCGGAGTTCAAAAAAGCCTTCAAAGAATTTGTCGATCAAAAGAAGATGGTCGCACCGATCCTGTCTAAGGCTGTTTCGATGGACCCTGAGTATTCGCCCGAGCCGTCCATTCGAAACCAGGCCGGTCAGGATATCCTCACGGTCAAAGGCAAGTACCCGACGAAACCGCTGCCACTGACATTCGAATACGAGTACATCAACCGCGACGGCGACTGGAAGCTGTTGAAGCTTGTGGTCAGGATTGTCTGAAGCGGCTGAATAGGAGTTATAGGACTTATAGGACTGGTACGGCCCATACGTCCTATTGGTCCTATTGGTCCTATTAGTCCTATTAGTCCTATCAATCCCATTACTCCCATACTTTGCTTTCTCCCGCCCCGACCGTTAAAATTTCAAGCTTAAAGTTATGAAAATTCACGAATACCAGGGCAAAGCTTTGCTCAAGGATTACGGCGTTCCTGTTCCGCGCGGCATCGTCGCCCGGACACCGGAGGAAGCTGAGGCCGCAGCTCGCGAACTGGGTACCGATGTTGTCGTCGTAAAGGCGCAGATTCACGCCGGTGGACGCGGTAAAGGCGGCGGCGTCAAACTCGCGAAGTCGCCTGAGGAAGCGAAACAGATCGCGGAACAGATGCTCGGGATGATGCTCATCACTCATCAAACCGGACCCGAAGGACGCGAGGTCAAAACGCTCCTCGTCGAGGAAGGCCTGCCGCTCGATCGTGAATTTTATCTTGGCATCACTCTCGACCGTGTCACCGGCCGCAACACTTTTATGGCGTCGGCTGCGGGCGGAATGGATATCGAGAAGGTCGCCGCCGAAACTCCGGAGTTGATCTTGAAGGAAGCGATCGACCCGTCAGTTGGTCTTCGCGCTTTTCAGGCTCGCAAGCTCGCGTTCGGACTCGGCATCCCGACCGATCTCATCAATCAGGCGGTGAAGTTCATGCTCGCGCTCTATGAAGCCTACGAGAAGATGGACGCGTCGCTTATCGAGATCAATCCGTTCCTTCTAACAAAAGACAATCGTCTGATCGCCCTCGACGCAAAAGTAAACTTTGACGACAACGCGATGTTCCGTCACAAGGACTACGGTGAACTGCGTGACCTTAACGAAGAAGA
>DATEOJ010000047.1:0-11376 GCA_035274235.1 Pyrinomonadaceae bacterium | reverse complement strand
CCCTGTCGCTACCGCTCCCGCTTCTGATTCGCGCGGCCAACCGCATCGCGAATCACTTTCCATGTACTGGCATCGCTGTCGAATACCGTGTTCAGTCCCTGCTCCTCCATCGGCGGATCGCCCATGTAAGCATCGCCCGGTTTCCAAAAATCCTGTCCCTTTGTCGGACGAGCCGTTCCACCAAATGCCCAGAAGTTTGCGCCGCCGACATTGCCGCCGATGTATGAAAAGATTCGCTTGTAGTACTCGTCACGGAGAGTAGTCCCCGACGCGGGATCGAAAGCCCACAACTCTATACCTCCTTGTTTGGTGACCCTGATGTCACCGTCACGCGGCAGACCGAACTCTTCGATGACAAGCGGTTTCTTCAGACGTTTCGACACCGCGATGTGTTCTTCGATATATGCGGTCGTCTTCGCGACGTAGGTATTGTCCGCGAACCAGCCCCAGTTCTTTGGCCAGATGTGGATCGTGAGGTAGTCGATGTTTGGGTCGCGGTGAACGCTTTCGAATAACTCGAGACTCTCCGTACCGATCGAACCTTCATGACCGATCGTCACGAGATGAAGTTTGTCGCGTGCCTTGATCGCCGCCGCCGTCGCGCTGATCCACCTGGCATACGGCTCGTTCGCGGCCGGTCGCATGGGCCGCGGCTCGTTCGCGAGTTCCCACGACATGATCGTCGGATCCTCGACATACTTTCGCTTGTTGATCGTGTTCGTGCGGTTCATCACGAACTCGACCTGCTTTGAATACCTGCTCATGCAGGGACCGCAGATATAAAAGCGCGCAACGACATACTTAAGGTCTTCCCAATCCGGCTTCTGCTCCAGCAGATCGGCCGGTGCAAATCCGCTCCAGATCAAATACTGCTGAAAGCCCCCACTCCATTCCCAGTTATTGCTAAAGAAGACGACCGCCTTCATTTCGCGCTTTGCCATCTCCGCGAGGATCAGATCCAGACCGTCGAGAGCACGCTCGTCAAATTTTCCGGGCGCTGGTTGCAAGGGAGGTCCGACGCGCGTGACACCGTTTAGCAAACCCGAACCCTCCGACCCGGCCATCAGCCGGAGATTCGTCACGCCGTTCGTCTTTAGGAAGTCGAGTTCTTTTCGAAGTCGATCCACACCCCGGGCACGATCCTTCTCGAGTCCGAGCAGACTCCCGTACCAATAATTCGTGCCGACGAAATAGTACGGACGATCGTTGAGTCGGAAGTTTCCGTCTCTGACCGAAACGTACCGCTGGGCAACTAGTTGCACCTGACACGAACCTATGAATAGGAGAAACAGAAAAATGAATCGGATCATGAATCTTGAACTGACACCGGCCAAAGTCATCGGGGCAAAATATCCGCGTCGTGACGAATGCATGTGGAGATTAATCCTTTTCTTCGAAAGGATTGTAGATTTCATGTTGCCGGTTATCAACAAAAACCATCCTACCGTCCCTGCAAATTCGCTCGGAGTCACTTGTCCGACACAACGAATCATTGGACGGCGTATATTTTTGTCACAAAGGTCCACCTAGCGGTGTACTACTCTCAGAGTCGATCTATAGGGGGAAAGCGTCAGTCCAGCGTTATCGGATATGAGCTGCAGTAAAATCCTAATCGTATCTGTTATCAAGCTGCCCGCGCTTGCCCTCTTTGATTCGCGTTTGCATTCCCGTTTGCATTCCCGTTTGCATTCCCATTCAGTTCTCATATCAATTTCATTTTGGGGGTACCAACTGTAATCATGAATTTGTCTACCGACTTCAATCGAAGGTATATCGGGAATCGGCCGCGGACGACAGAGGTCGAACGGGCAGAGCTTCCGAGTAAACGTGACTATGTTCTTGTTGAGACCGACATCACCGATCTTACGCAAGCCGCGAGCAGGATCGAGGCCCTGCGTTCATTGATCTTGATCTTCCTAAGAGAAATAGATCTTTTGAAAAAGGTTGTCGGACCACGAGCAAGAAAACGGGGTGATGGAATTAAACTGACTCGGGAGCTCGACGCTTTCGAGGCATCACTTATACGAGACGCATTGGTTAAGACTAAAGGAAATCAACGAGATGCGGCAAAACTTCTGAGCGTCAAACCGACCACTCTGAATGCTAAGATCAAGCGTCTCGGCATCTCGGTAGAGACGACCGTGACCGGCGTTGATTGAGCCCGCTCAAACGTCGCCGTGTGCGACGATCTCGCGAGCGACGCGTTTGAACGGATGAGTCCGCAGTGCGGACGACACCTGGCATTCGGCCATTGATGGCCAGGTAAATTTGAATCGACATACGAAGTCCCGCAGGGGCGAATGAACAAAAAATGTTCATCGCTCCTGCGGGACTTCGCATTTCTGTCGACGACATTCGCAACGGATCGCGTTGCGTTCGATCGATACCTTCGTCACACGATGAACGAAGAGTCGTCACTTGCAAAGCAACTCTCTAACAAACCGCGCGATAGTGTTGCTCTCCAAGCTCGCGACAACGCTTCGCTGACAAAATTTTACTCTACGAAAATCTGGATATTTATCTACGTTTCATTCTGAACATTTCAGCATCGCGCGTTTCGCCCTGTACAACGCAGCAAGCGGAATCCATCGTAATGTACGTCTCCGTCCCTAGGCTCTCCGATGCGTCCAATTTTCTGCACCGTGTCCAATGGATCGTACACCGGAAAAAACGGGAATGACCGTTGCGTTATTGCGGTCAAGAAGGTCAAAGACTTTCTTCCGACTTTAGCTATAGGGAGTTTTAATATGAAAGCTAAGTTAGCTCTTTTGGCTGTGCTCGCGCTGACATTCGCGTCAGCGGTATTTGCGCAGACAACTACTACGGGAACCGTCGAAGGCATCGTCTCCGATCCTAACGGTGCATCGGTCCCGAATGCGGCTCTCACTCTGAGTGGTCCGAACCTCGTGAGAGCGCAGACCACCACATCAGATTCCGACGGTTCATATAGATTCGCGTCGGTCCCGCCCGGACGCTACACACTTGAGGTAGCAGGTTCATCGGGCTTCAATGCATACAAGCAGGAGAACGTCGAGGTAAACCTCTCGCGCGGAACGACGGCGAATATCGTGCTTGCCGTCGCGGGTACCACCGCCGAGGTTGATGTAGTCGCAAATCCGGAAATAGATCATGCGACAAACACGACCGGTAGTAACGTCTCAACAGAATTCTTCTCGAACATTCCGACGGCGAGAACCGTCCAGAGTCTTTACACGATCGCTCCGACCGTAACGCGGTCAGGTCTACGTGATGCTTCTGGTCGCGAGCGTGATCCTTCGGTTGCCGGTTCGTCCGGACCGGAGAACAGCTATATTCTCGACGGCGTCAACACGACCGACCCGGCATTCGGCGGCGGCGGTGCGAATCTTCCATTCGAGTTTGTGCAAGAGGTCCAGATCAAGACCGGTGCGTTTGGTGCCGATCAAGGCCTCTCAACCGGTGGTGTTTTCAACGTCATCACCAAGTCCGGCGGTAATGAATTCCACGGCGACTTGTTCGCTTACGGTTTGCCCGATAGCTTCGTGATGGACACGAAGAACTTGCCGTTCACCGGTCTTGCTCCGAATGGATATTCGGAACTCGACGCGGGTGGCGATATCGGCGGTCCGATCATCAAGAACCGTCTGACATTCTTTGCGGCGTTCAACCCGCAGTTCCGGACAAATCACTACCTGACCCAAACCTTCCATGACGAGGTCCAGGGTGACATCACGACGCCGTTCTATTCCGGCAAACTGTCGTGGGTGGTGAATAACAACAACACGCTGACGTTCACGACGTTCGGCGACTTCACCAAAGAAGAAGGCCATCTCTATGGTCAGAATCTTCAGGTCGTCAACGGCTTTGGCGTCGACGAGGGTGCGTTCCAGGGAGTTCGCGAGACCGGCGGTCACAACTATGCTGCTCGCTTGAACTCGAACATCACGCCGAACTGGATCGGTGAGTTCTCGTTCGGATTGCACTTCCAACGGAACAACGTCATACCGGCGACGTCGCTCGATAGTCCGCTCGTCACCGACGCGTTTGCGATTCTTGCTCCGAATAACACGGTCGCGCCGATCGTCCAAACCGGTGTGCAGGGAATCACCCGCACGGGCTTTGTCGATTACGCTTATGTACCTGGTGGAACGCTTCAGCGCAACTTCGTAAGAAGTGATGGCTTTGGTCTTTATCAGGAGCAGTCGCGCAACCGTTGGGAAGCGGCGGCACGTTTGCAGAACGTAGTGGGCGATCACACGCTCAAGTATGGTTTCGAGTTCTATCGAAACACGTATGACATTTTCCAGGCGTCGACGGGTCCGCAGAATGTTTATGCAAACCCGCTAGGCGTTCCGAACAACAACGGCACAGACACCGACAACCGAACGGTTGACGGTTTCCGCGTGACAAACAACTTTGAGGTTTGCACGGTCCGCGCTACCGCTGTCGTGTGTCCGCTGAACGGTGCGATCGCACCGGGCCCGGGAATTCTGCAATCGTTCGCGGCGCAGAATCTCGCTGCTCTTCAGGCAGCAGGTGGAGCCTTGCCGGGTGGCGCGACGACGATCGAAGTCGGAGACGTCACGGCGAATGAACTCAACAACAATCCGGTTCTCGTTCGTCTGACTACTCGCGTCCGCGATTTCAGATTGAACGCTCAGACCGAGACGGATGTTGAGAGCTTCTACCTTCAGGATGACTATCGCGTAACGAGGAACCTGCAGTTCAACATCGGCGGCCGCTGGGATCTCCAGCAGGCACGCGATGCCAACGGCGGTTCGTACCTCTCGCTTAACAATCTTTGGGATACGTTCCAGCCCCGACTCGGATTCTCATGGGATCCGTTCGGAAAGGGAACGACGAAGATTTTCGCGAACTACGCGCGGTTTGTTGAAACCCCGATCCCGCTCGACCTAAACGTTCGAGCCGGCGGCGGTGGCAGCCAGACCGATAAGAACTTCAACGTGAACCGCTACAGTGCTCCGTTGAACGCAACTGTCGCGACGAACTTCAACACCCGCAACCTCGGTGCTGACCCGACTCCGATCGACGAAGGTCTAAAACCGCAGACCGTAAACGAATGGACCGTAGGATTCGAACATCAGTTCATGTCGAACTTCACGTTTGGAGCCCGTGGAATCTATCGTGCGCAGGGAACGGTTATCGAGGACGGATCGTTTGACGATGGCGACTCGTACTTTTTGTTCAATCCGGGCGAACCGCTTGGTCCTGGGGCCGGCGGCGTGAACGGTAACACGGAGTACCAGGCCTGCGTCGACTTCGGTCAGTGCTTTGGTCGTGCTCGACGTTTTTATCGAGGACTTGAGTTCACGCTCAACCGACGTTTTGCTGACAACTACATGTTCCAGGCGTCGTATGTTTACTCGAGCTTGATCGGTAACTACGAAGGTTTGTTCCGCAACGATAATGGCCAGGCAGATCCGAACATCACATCGCTGTTCGATCTCACCAGTCTGTTGGCGAACACCTACGGACGTCTGCCTAACGATCGACCGCATCAATTCAAATTCAACGGCTCATACACGACGCCGTGGAGATTTGTTGTGTCGGGTAACTTCTACATCCAGTCGGGCGTGCCGTTCAATTCGTTGATCCCGCACCCGGTGTATGGAAACAACGAAGGATTCGCAGTTCCTCGCGGAACGGCGATCATTCCCGATCTGTCGTCGATCAGCGGCAACGGTGGTATCGAGAGTGCGGTTGGCAGCAATCGTACGCCGACAACTTGGAACCTTGATCTAGGATTCTATTACCCGATCAAGTTTTCGGAAGACATGCAGCTCAAGCTGACTGCAGATTGGTTCAACGTGACGAACACGCAGCGTGGACTCGCGTTGGATCAGACGCAGCTCATCACGCTGGGTGTTGCGGGTACGCCGAACGTGCCGAATCCGTTCTTCGGAAGCGGCCAGATCTTCCAGTATCCGTCTGCATTCCGTCTGGGAGCGAAGTTCAGCTTCTAGTTTCAATTCATGCTTCGGATATTTCCGGTTCGGGAAGGACGCGCGTCCTTCCCGATTTTTTGCGCGCATCAACCGACGATTCGGGGTCGTCAGCGCATTTAGCCGCAGATTACGCAGATTATTTTCGTGGCTTTTCGTGAAGTTAGCGTGTTTCGTGGTTGCTCTTTCGGTGCGGGCAAAACGATCGGTCTCATCAACGAGTGATGAAGAACACCAAACCACCAACCACACGAAAAGTCACGAATAAAATCGAGTAGCTGACGGGTCACCCAGTCGCTACCGCTCCCGGTTCTGACTCCTGCGGTCAACGCCAGAGGTAATATCTGCGTCATCTGCGTTATCTGCGGCGAACCGCGATGAGAGTTTCCCGAGTTTGCACCTTCACCCCGACAGCGCTATAACTCTCACACCCCACGAAGTACACCCCGCGAGGACGATGTGGTAGTCAGTAGTCGCTCATCCTTAGCCCAATTGGAGATCGACGTCCCCCGTGTACAAACCTCTTCTCCTCGTCATCTTTCTCATCACGCCCAGCGTCTACTCACAAACAGCCGAAAGATATTACGGCAAGTTCCTCGGTTTGCAGGCCGACTCCGCCCACATGGTCGAGCGAGTCCTGAGGGTTGGAAAGACTGAGAAAAAGTTTATCCCTGCGATCGACACTAAAGCGACTATCGCCGCCGGAAAGTTGACCGACCCCCGAAAGGGCGGAAATATCGAAGCTCTGATAGTCGAGCTTCCCACACCGCTACTCGCGATTGACGCCAACGCCGACAACATCATCACCATCGACGAACGATTCGAGCTAAAAGAAGCGCCGGTTGAGGGCACGCCGTACTTCTACGCGATCGCGTCTCTCCCGTTGAAAGGCAATCCGCTTTTTAACGCGGTTCCGATCTACGTTCGCTACTTTCGCGGTTTCAAACATCCGAGGCTCGTGGAGGCAGATCGTCTGCTCGATCAATCGGTGACATCGCTCGCTATCGGGGAAGTGAAGGTTGGAGCGAAGTCGGTGCGGTTCCAATACCCGTTCGTGGCCACCGAGCCAAGCATCTCGACCACCGAGGGGTTGTTCGGCGTTGATATCGACGGCGATACGGATATTCGTAACGAGCAGTTCTCGCTCGAGACCTCATACGCAAACAACGAGGAGATCGTGCTTCGTGTTGGAGAGATGTATCTTTCGACGACGAGCATCGACCTCACTCGCAACGAGATCGTAGTCCGACGACGAGAGAAGGCGGACTATCTTCGCGAGGAGTTGACCGTCGGGAAAGCGATGCCGAATTTTTCGTTCGTGGATTTCGCCGGCAAGCGACGTAGCCTGGAGGAGTTTCGCGGAAAGTATCTGCTGATCGAATGGTGGGGTGTTTGGTGCATCGACTGCGTCCGCGACACACCTTACACGGTCCAGGCTTATGAGCGTTTCCGCTCACGCGGCTTCGAGATCGTGGGTCTTAACTGGGACGATCGAGTCGAAGACGCTACCGCGTTCGTCGAGAAGAGCAGGGTGACCTGGCCTCAAGCCCGTAAGGACAGCATCAACGCGCTAACCGAAACTATCTACCGCATTCAGGAATTCCCATCATCTATTCTCCTCGACGCCGAAGGAAAGGTAGTTTCACTAAACCAAAAATCCCTTCAAGGTCCGAGGTTGATCGAGACGCTGGATAAGATTCTTTCAGCGTCGAATGTATCGGGAGCGCGTTAAGTCAGGGGTTAGACGCTTCGCGGCAGAAGTAGGAATTTCGGAATTCGTGCCACAGAGCATGCAGAGGCTTAGCTCTCGGTGTGCTCTGTGGCAATATCCGAATCTAATGTCCAAGAATACGCCCGCCTACGGAATCGGCCTGGAAAGAACTTCCGCAACAAACTTCTCTAAACCGGCGTCAGAATTGCCGTGACGTTTCTTGTATAGCTCAACCAGTTCGGGTTTCGCGGCGGTCGTGACACTCGCGTGCTCGGGCTTGTCATTGCTGAGCGCGACGGCTCTTGCATATGCGTCGATCACACGATCGATAACGCCGTCGATCTTGTCGTTGAAGGCCTCGCACTCGACGGGTGGGATGGCACCTGAACATTTTTCGTTATACTCCGCCACTTGTTTCTTCACCTCGCTGTTATTGATCGAGCGGGCAAGGTAGAAGTAGGTGTTCGGATCTTTGTTATAGCTCGAGTTCGAATGAGCGAGTCTTAGCATCGCTGCTGCGGCACCGGCGGGATCGGTGTCGATCGTAAGCGATGCAGAGAAGAATTCGAGAGTGCCGATCGCTTCCTCTTTTGTTCCACCGAAAACCCATGGATCGACACTCTTACCAGCGCTTATAAGATCGAGCGATTTGCGCATCGCCTTGACGGCCTCTTCCTTTGTCGCCTTGTCAGCCGTCTTCGCGATCTTAAAGCCGGCGAGTGATAGCAACAGATGTGCGCGGAGGTTTTCCGGGTCCCTGGCTACGTATGGCCGGCAGAGTTCGAAAGCCTTGGCGGGTGTCCGGTCGACCGCGGTTATACAAGTCGACTCGTTCAACCAAGCCTGGTATTTCGCCTGCCATTCCTTGATGAACTTTGTGACCTTTACTTCGTCCTCGCCGGTGCAATCACCGAACTTGGCGAGATACTCCTTGCCATATTCATTGGCTTTCTGTTTCTGTTCGGCCGGGCCCTTATGGTTGTCAACAAACTTTTGATAGACGGTCGCGATAGCGTCGGGGTCGCACTGGGCGTTTGTTGCGATCGCCGAGAGGGCGACGAGATCATTCTGATATTTCGTCTGCCACGCCTTAATGTATGTGGCGATCCTTTTCTCGGTGTCGCCGATACAGTTGCCGAACTTTGCAGGATACTCATTCGCAGTGTCATTCGCCCTCTTTTTCTGAGCCGCGTCGCCTCTATGGTCTTTAAGAAACGTTTCGTAAGCGGCCGTGACGGCGTTGGTGTCGCATTGAGCGCTCGCGGCGATAGCTGAGAGGACTATGAAAAGAGTGATCGAAAGGAATCGTTTCATGGTTGTGTGCCTCCAACGCTGTAGAGTGCGCTTCTGGGAATAAGGTTGCTTGGTGGGCTGGCTGAATCTGGGACAGCCGGCAAAGTTAGCCGCAGATCACGCAGATCACGCAGATTTGTGCTATCGATTTGCTTCCCCGTGCACAGGTCGACGTTATCGTGGACGACGAAATAACCACGATACATCAAGCAGCACGAATAAATCCGTCACCTACGAGATCCGCGGTTAAAGCCCGGCAGTACACTCAGGTACAATCCAGAACAGCATGAAGAAACTCTTGATTCTCGCCATCTTCGCGACCGGTGCAGTCTACGGCCAGAGTCCCGATCTCTCCCGACAGGCCGAGATCATCCGAACCGCTCACGGTGTTCCGCATATTCGTGCGAAGAATTTGCGTGCGGCCGGGTACGCCTTGGCCTGGGTGCAGTGCGAGGACTACGGGACTCGAACCCCACTGTCGATACTCTCGGCAAGCGGACGCCGGGCTTCGGTCGAAGGTCGCGAACACTTGGAGTCGGACTTCTTCACGATGCAGCATCGATTGCGAACAATGCGCAACGACAACGCGTTGTCGCGAGACGTGCGCGAAGTCTACGAGGGTTTCGCCGCGGGTGTTAATCGCTACATAGAACTTCATCGAGCTGATTTTCCGGCATCGATGCCCGCAGACTTTACCGCTCAGGACGTCGCCGCGACGGAGATTATCCCGATGCCTGCAAGGAAGGTGCGGAACTTTCTCAATCGATTGGACTCGATTACGGCGGAACGCCGAATGCGGAACGCGGAACGCGGAACGCGGAATTTGTTCTTGCAGTCAATCGAGGGTGCGTTGGCAGATCGAGCCATTGCTAGCGTGTTCTTCCGAACAATCGAGACTGATTCGGCGGGCCGCGTTGTTGCTAATGGAATTCCGCATTCCGCGTTCCGCGTTCCGCATTCGGAAGCGCCTCGAACTATCAACGACGAAGGGTCCAACGCGTGGGCGTTCGGTCCGTCGCGTACAAAGTCAGGGAGGGCGATCCTTCTTCGCAATCCGCACCTCCAGTGGACCGCGGGTTACTACGAAGCTCAGATAACGGTGCCCGGTGTCGTCGACTTTTACGGCGACTTTCGAATCGGCAGCCCGTTCGCCGTTATCGGTGGATTCAATAAGTATCTTGGCTGGTCCACGACAAACAACTCTCAGGACCTCGACGAGTTTTATGTCTTCGACGCCGACCCATCGAAGCCGGACAATTACATGCTTGACGGCTCGTCGCATGCCCTCAAGCGCGACGTGGTCAATGTAAGCGTGCGAAACGGCGAGACGCTGGCCACCGAGACTCGCGAGTTTTGGTCGACGCCGTATGGTCCGGTCATCCATCGAGCGAACGGCAAGATCTACATCGTAAAGTTTGCGGGTGACGGCGAGCTTCGTTCGGGCGAACAGTTCCTTCGGATGATGCGTGCTAAATCGCTCGAGAAATGGAAAGAGGCGATGAGTATGCGGGCGAGGCCGACGTCAAACTTCACATATGCGGATAACCTAGGGAACATCTTCTTTATTTGGAACGCGTCATTACCGTTGCTGCCGCATCCCGTTACCGAGGATACGACCGCTACACCGGTAAAGAAGGCCTCGGAGATGTGGTCCAAGTTAGTTCCATTCGAATCGCTACCTAAGGTATTAAATCCTCCCGGCGGCTACATCCACAACGAGAACGACTCACCGCACTATACGAATATCCGCGGACCGTTAGATACAAAGAACGCCTATCCAAATTTTGAGGCGCCGGATCTTTCGCTGCGCAGTCAGCTCGCACTTCAACTGATCGGAGGCGACGAGAGATATAGCCTCGAGGATGTTTGGCGGATCAAGCATAGCTATCGAATGTTGACCGCCGATCGCGTCAAAGGCGATCTGATCGCCGCGGTAAAAGCGACGAACCCGACCGGTGATGTCGCCGATGCGATCGCTCTTCTCGAACGCTGGGACAAGACCGCGGCACCGGAGAGCCGCGGAGCGACCTTGTTCGAAGAATGGTGGGCGACTTATTCGGGGTTGCGACGACCGGAACGTCAGAGCTATCCGAACAATCAACGCTTCGCAAAAGTGTGGAGTGTTGCGGATCCTTTCAACACGCCGAGAGGGCTGGCTGACCCGAAGCGTGCGGCCGAGTCGTTCGCTATTGCGGTCGCCGAGACGAAGCGTCGCTATGGCGCGTTCGACGTGACATGGGGCGATGTGCATCGTGTGCGTCGTGGGAATGTCGATGTGCCGGTCGGCGGATGCGGAAATGATCTCGGGTGTTTTCGTGTACTCGGTTATGCACGAGCTGAAGATGACAAGCTCGTGGCCACGGTCGGCGACGGCTGGGTGCTGGCGGTCGAGTTCGATAAGACGCCGCGTGCTATTTCGGTACTGGCGTA
>DATEOJ010000046.1:0-9542 GCA_035274235.1 Pyrinomonadaceae bacterium | reverse complement strand
TCGGCTCTTGTGATCCAGTAGCCAAGACTCGAGAGACGTCGCTCAACTTCGAGCATCTGGTTTGTCGAGAGGGTTGATGCCGCGACCGGCAAAGCGAAGCAAAACGTGACGACAATGATCAGGAGCCGAAATAATACTCTTTGCATAATTCCTCTTTCGCGCTCGTGCGTGCTTTTTCATTTCCTGTATACCGAACTAAGCTAATAGCAGTCAATGAAAAATGAGCTGGACATCTTGATCGTCGGAGCAGGCCTGTCGGGTATCGGCGGTGCGTGCCACTTCGTAGAACGTTGTCCCGACAAGAGTTTCCTCATACTGGAGGGTCGTGAATCGATGGGAGGGACGTGGGATCTTTTTCGTTACCCGGGGATCCGTTCCGACTCCGACATGTACACGCTCGGTTATCGATTTCGTCCCTGGACCGATCCGAAGGCGATCGCCGATGGTCCGGCGATCTTGAAATACATTCGCCAGACGGCGAAGGAGTACGGCGTTGAGGAGAAGATCCGATACAGGCAGTACGTCCGACGCGCGTCGTGGTCGTCCGCGGATGCGCGTTGGACGGTCGAGGTCGAAGCCGACGATGGTGTCGTTCGATACTCTTGTAACTTTCTTTATCTCTGCACCGGCTACTACGACTACGCCGCTGGCTACACACCCGAATGGCCCGGCTTCGAAAAGTTTAAAGGCGCGATCATCCATCCGCAGAAATGGCCCGACGATCTCGACTACGACGGCAAACGCGTAGTCGTCATCGGAAGTGGTGCGACTGCGGTTACGCTCGTCCCCGCACTCGCTGAACGAGCTGCTCACGTGACGATGCTCCAACGTTCGCCGAGCTATGTCATGTCGCTTCCGGCCGAGGATCGCATTGCGAATTTTCTTCGACCCGTTCTACCGGCGCGAGCAGCATATGCCATGACGCGTTGGAAGAATGTTCTGCTCACGATGTTCTTTTACAGTTGGGCTCGGAAGTGGCCGGATAGTTTCAAGCGGATGCTTGCACGCGGTGTGAGAACGGAACTTGGCGACGATTATGATCTCAAACATTTCTCGCCGCATTACAATCCATGGGACCAACGACTCTGTCTCGTGCCCGACTCCGATCTATTTCGCTCGATCCAAGATGGGCGTGCGTCGGTCGTGACCGACACGATCGAGACGTTCACCGAACGAGGTGTGCAGTTGAGTTCGGGCGAACATCTCGATGCCGACATCGTCGTCACCGCGACTGGTTTGGTTTTGAAACTGATGTCGGGCCTCGAGCTTGTCGTCGACGGTGTGAAGGTCGAGCTCTCGAAGACCGTCGCGTACAAGGGAATGATGTACAGCGACGTTCCGAATCTTGCGTCGGCGTTCGGTTACACGAATGCATCCTGGACGCTGAAGTGCGATCTTACATCCGAGTATGTCTGTCGTCTGATCAACTACATGGACAAGAACGGCTTCGATCAGTGCACCCCGCGATTGAATGACCCGACAGTAACGCCCGAGCCCGTTCTTGATTTCACATCGGGCTACGTAGTCCGTGCACTGGATACGCTTCCGAGTCAGGGATCGAAACAGCCGTGGCGTTTGTATCAAAACTACATCAAAGACCTCTCGATGCTCCGTTTCGGAAAACTTGAAGACGGCACAATGGAGTTCAAGGCGAAGTCGAACGGAGCGGTGAGGTAAACAGAATATGAGTCGGGATGAAATTTCAACTAACCAAACGGTGGGATTGCCGGTTTACCTCGCGTGGGTTGCGGCGCTTGTCGCTGCCATAGGAAGTTTGTTTTTTAGCGAGGTGATGGAGTTGCCGCCGTGCCTGTTGTGTTGGTATCAACGAATCGCGATGTATCCGCTTGTGCTGGTGATCGGTGTCGGCATCGTTCTGCGTGATCGCCGCGTGACGGCGTACGCATTGCCGTTAGCATTAGCCGGCCTTGCGATCTCGGTTTATCACAATCTGCTCTATTACGGTCTGATACCCGAAAGCATCACACCGTGCACGCAGGGAATCTCGTGTACAACTGTGCAGATCGAGTGGCTTGGGTTTATTACTATTCCATTGATGGCGCTAAGTGCGTTCGTGATCATCACGGCATGTCTGGGCGTCGGAGTTTTCAAATCAAGAAAGCAATTATGAGAAAAGATCTTTTACTTCTGGGCGTGATCGCTGTGCTCGTCATCGGGGTCGCCTTCGTCGTCAGAAATAGCTACCGCTCGAACGAGCGAATTACTTTGACTGCAAATTCGACCGCGAGGGCGAACGCCGAGGCGCTTGTTCGACCCGATAGTCCGACGATCGGACCCGCGGATGCAAAGGTAACCATCGTGGAGTTTCTTGATCCCGAGTGCGAATCGTGCCGGAAAATGGCTCCGATCGTCAAGAAAGTTATGAAAGACTACGGAGGGAGAGTGCGGCTCGTTATTCGATACATGCCTTTGCACAAAAACTCGCTTCTCGCGGCGTCGTGGATAGAGGCTGCCGGCGAACAGGGCAAGTATTGGGAGATGGAAGAGCTGATGTTCGAGCGTCAACCCGAGTGGGGGACGAAGCACGGTGTTGATCCCGACTCATCGGCCCAGCCTGACGCAAAAAAGCAATTCGAGAAGTACGCGATGGAACTCGGTCTTGATGTGGAGAAGATGCTGAAGGCTGTCGAGGACCATCGCTTTACTTCCAAGATCACCCGCGACCAGAAGGACGGACAAAGTCTCGGCGTGAAAGGCACGCCCACCTTCTTTGTGAATGGCCGTCAATTGGCTGAACTCGGCGAGCGCGAGTTGAAGGCGTTGATCGAAGAGGAGCTTAGGTGAAACGGCAACATGGATGTTTAAGGTGGGACGAACCGCGAGTGACCTTTCAAATGCGACAACAAAAGGCTCCCCTCCTTCTGAAGGAGGGGTGGCCGAGGCTTTGCGAGGTCGGGGTGGTAAATCGACCGGTAGGGAGAAGTTTCAGCCGAAGCGGCCGATTGACCACCCCGTCAATCCCTCCTTCGTCGAGATTGACTAGCTTTTTGTTCTGATCGCCGGGCATTAATCTGCTTATTGTATTTTTCGATTTCACTGCCGCCGCATCGGCATGACAAACTCAACCGGATCATTCTCACTCTTGTCGGCCGGCTTCACATTCCCACCGACCTGGATATCGCGCCATCGGAGTTGACCGTTCACGCCGTAGAGTAAGAAACGGACTCGATTCTGTGACGGCTCGACGCTCACCTCGAGAAAACTTTGGAAGAACGGAGCGCGGTTGAAGTCGAACGCGCCCGAGACCGTTTCGCTGTCGAACGGATAACCGCCGAGCGTTTGCATCCACCAAAAGAACGGCATCTTCCAGTACGGCGCCTCATCGTGGATCTTCGCGGTCAGTTGATCGGTGCGCGGGTAGAACGCGTAACTGTTGGTCACCGGTTTGTCGGGGAACGCCAGAGCTGTGCCGACGCTCAGGTACGCACCGCCGCCGCCGTTCACGAAATGAAACATCTCGTGCTTGCCGTCGTCGGCTTGATAATTCTCTTTATAGAATTCGAAATCGTGTGTGTCGCCCGCCATCGCTACCTCAACTCTGTAACGGCGTAGCAGGTCGTAGATATCTTTGAATTCCTGGTGACCCTCTGTCGCATCGGTGCCGGCGACATAGAACGGGTGACCGAGATTTACGACCTTGAAGTTTGTGCCCGCACGCTGCAACGCAGCCTCGAGCCAATCACGCTGTTTCGAATCGAGCGACTTCATGATGCCGGTGTCGGCGGCGATGAACGAGAAGCCGGCACGGTGGATCTCGAAGTACGGTGCACGCTGGTGGCCGTTGCTTATGCTATACAACTGGCGCAAACGCGCGGCGGCTGCGGTCATCGATTCAAAACGCTGATCGGTTGTTATTAGATCGGTTTTGAAATCCTCGGCCTGACGCGCTCGAAGCGTGAGGACGGCGGCGTCGTGTTCGAGGAAGTTTGCGTTGAAACCTTCGTTCGCGTCGAACCAGTCGTGATTTCCCGGGATCGCGTAGATGGGTTTATCGAAGCCCTTGAACGGAAGATAGAAGTTTGTTTCGTAATCCTTCATCTTGCCGTCGGGGTAGATGACGTCCGACGAAAGAACCAGAAATTTCACGTTCTCGCGTTTGCCTGCCGCTATCAACTGATCGCGCAGTACCATCTGCGATGGATCGCCTTCGCCGGTATCGCCGATCACGATAAAACTAAAATCACCCGTCTGTGATTCATTCTCGGTTTCGACTGCGAAGATCTTTTCTTTCGGAATTCCTTTCCGTAGCGCATCAGCCTCGACCTCTTCCGCTCCGCGTTTTCTCCACGGATCGACGCGCGCCTTCGTGATCTCCTGCCACACACCCGACGCCCAGTTTTCGGAATTGAAGTACCAACTAAAACCCCAGATCGAATTGACCGCTATAAAGATCGCCGTGAGCGAGATGCCCATCCGCATGATCCACCAGACCGCTGAGTTGAGCGAGTAGCGAGCGTATTTGAGTTTCAGCGCGAGACGCATTCGATGCTCGAGCCAGTAACGGAGAGCGCTTTCGGCATAGGTCGGTTCTTCGCTTCGCTGGCTTAACGAATCAAGCCGTTTCCAAAACGTGCGTTCGAGCGGACGCGTCAGCTTCCTAACGAATACTCGGATCGGCAGTATCACCGCGACGCCGATGATGATCGCCATGATAGCGTCGCCGATGACGGCGGAGAACGGAGAGATAAAACCGATGAACGACCAGTCCGCGCTCGTACGAAGCAGATGGACGAGGAAAAAGACCAACAGGACCTTCAGACAGAAAACCAAGTTCTCGGCGGCCTCGGTCTTTTCCGATTCCAGGACAGATTCGCGTACCTCTTTGACCAAGTCGCTCGGCTCGAGGCGCAGTTTCTCGTCCGGATGAATGCGAAGATCGCTCTCATCGCCCGGCGATTGAAAACTCTTGTCGGGGATAAAGAACATCGTCCAACCTTCGACGAGCAGCCAACCGCCAAGCACGAGTCCGATCGCGACCATTCCGAGATCGGCGGTTATGAATACCCAGACGATGATTCCGAGGAGAATGCTGACGACGCCGTTAAATAATTTCCACCGCCGGTCACTGCCCGACTTTTTGAACGCGACGTAAAGCTTCACACCCCCGTCGATCAGCAGTCCGACCGTGATCGCTAAAACGATCGCGCTCAACGCGACACGAGGACTAAGAAACAGGACAAGACCAAGAACGATCGTAAGAACGCCGGCGGTATAGTGTGCGAATCCTTCAGTCTTCTCAGTATCGCGCGCGACTTGTACGATCTCGACGAGTCCGGCGGCGATGAGGACGACACCGAGAAGTGCGATAACCCAGACGCCGACGATTATGGGAGCAAAGATAACGAGCCCGCCGAGGACCATCATGATGAGCCCGAGCGACCGCCGCTTTGTTAACGACTTCCAATCGATCTTTTTCATATCCAGGGTTAGAAGTGTAGTCGCGAAAACAATCGCATGGATCGATGAGGGTTTCAACTGGCAATTCGGGCGATTCCAGTCCGACGGTGTTAAGTGCAGCCGCCGCAGATCACGCGGATGACGCAGATAAGAACGTATTAGCGGTTTCCTCGGTGATCTGCTATCTGCGTAATCTGCGGCCAAACTCCGGTGGAACCTCCAACACGGGCACACACGGACGAGCTGCCTCATAAAATTAATATGTCCTTCGTGGCATATTGAGATACAATTCCCGGATACCAAATCGAAGTTCTCGTACCGGAGGTGAGATTGCTGGAAATGAGAGTTGCTGGATTTCTTTCTTTAGTTCTCCTTGCGCTGCTTTCCCCACTTTGTATCGTCGAGCTGCGGGCCAATGACAAAGGCCGTGGTAAGGGAGACAAAACCGGCATTCGCGAGATCATCCCAAACGACGCTCGCGCCCGATACGATAAATGGAAAGAAGAGATCCTCTCGACCGAGTTCGGCCGCCAGCAATGGGATTCATACGCCTCAAGCAAAGAATTTCTGTTGACGATCGTCGTTTCGAATGACCGTAAGTTCGGTGCGGGAACCGGCGACTTCGAGTGGGATGACAATGGCAAACTCATCGCTGCGACGATAACGCTCGGGAAGCACCTCGATAAGGGTTACCCGGATCCGGTCTATTATCCGGTGATGAATTCGCTGGCGACGTACAACACCTTCTACGAGATCGATGGTGCGATCCTCGCCTCCACGAAGTTCATACACGAGATCGGTCACGTGAACTTCACCGCTCAGACCGACGCCGCGCTCTTTCGGAAGCAAGACAAGCTGATCGCTTCCTACAATTCGATATTCCTGAAGAACGGTTATGACACCAACGACCCGCGACTGCTCGCCCTCGCGGAAGAACTCGGAGCCAAACCGATCGAGATCTGGGAAAACCGGGAGTACCAAAGCGAAGCAAGTGCGATGCGTTACCTCATGCAGTTGATCGACCGCGAATCGTTCTACTGCTCGGTCATGGACCGCATGAAGCGGAATATCAACTTTTACGCTCGTAATTATCAGTCGAAGTTTCTGCAGTTAAATAGCCAGGACCCCTGCGCAAACTAGCCCAGAGAAACACGTCTCCCACATCTAATAACTTCAAATTGGTATTACCCCAGCCGAGCCTTGCGGTTTATTGGTAATACTGAAGACTACCCGCCATCCGGCTTTTTTTGGAGATTTGAAGAAATTTTCGAAAAAAGTTAAAAAGGGTCTTGCATAATTGGTAATACCAATTATATGATGAGACCGACTTCAAGGTACGGCATCAAAAACTCAACGATTCTTAATACGAGAGGCGAAGGAAAGATGAACAGCAGCTACTTCCGACGGACGGCTTGCCTATTTCTGGCAATGATCGCTTTGGTCTTTGTGAATACGATTTCGGCGCAGGATTTTAGAGGCACGATCTCCGGAACTATTAGCGATCCAAACGGGGCCATCGTGCCCGGTGCGACGATCACCATCAAGAATACCGAGACGAACATCACCACGACCGCGACGTCGAACACGGACGGAGTTTACACCGTGCCCTTATTGCCCCCCGGGGCATACACCGTCTCGGCGTCTGCGAGCGGATTTAAGACATCGACCGTCGAAAATGTCACCGTCCGCGTTGACGACCGTCTGACCATCGATATGCAACTCCAGGTCGGAGCTGCCGCCGAAGTCAACATCATCGCTAACACCGACGTCATCGAGCAAGGCTCCGTGACGACCGGTACCCTGGTGTCTCAACGTCAGATCGAAGAGCTGCCGCTCGCAGAAGGTGCACCGTACACACTCGCGACACAAGCACCCGGCATGGTCTACACTGGCGACCCGAACTTTCAGGGACCGACCGCGAACGGAAACCTCGCGGGCTTCCGAAGCAACGGTACGCAGGGAAACCAGGTGAATGCGTCGGGCGGTAACGTCATTAACCTCGACGGCTCGCCCAACCTCGCATATGACGGTCAAGTTGCATTCACGCCGCCATCCGCTGCGACTCAGGAGTTCAAGGTGCAGACGACCAACTTCGACGCACAGATGGGCTTCACCGCCGGTGCAACGGTAAACGTCGCGACCAAGAGTGGTACGAACGACTTTCATGGTGACGTATATTTCTACGACCGCGATAAGAGCCGCACCGCGAATAACTTCTTTAACAACCGTTCGGGCATCGATCGTCCTGAACGAAAATACAATCGCTATGGTGCGACCGTAACCGGTCCGATCATTAAGGACCGCACGTTCTTCCTCTTCTCGTACGAAAGACAAAAAGACAACGTCGCACAGACGACAACTTACACGGTGCCGACGATGTTGATGCGACAGGGTAACTTCTCGGAGCTGCCGTACGCGATCTACAATCCGGCAACCGCGGTCCTGCTGAACTCGACCTGTACCGCCGGTAGCACGGGCACCACGGTCTGCCGTCAACCCTTCGCGGGCAACATCATTCCCGATGCTCAAATGTACGCTCCGGCGAAAGCGTTCATGCAATATTTCCCTGAGCCGAATCTTCCCGGTTTGGAAGCGAACTACATCACCGACCAGAATCTCAATCGTCCTTACCGGTCATACATGGTCAGGGTTGACCACAACATCAACGACAAAAACAAGCTATTCGGTAAGTTCTATCACAGCCGCAACACGGAAGATCGTTACAACCTGACGATGGAAGAAGGTTCGATATTTCAGGGCTTCGAGAATCGCCGCAACAACGGCGGTAACGCAGACTGGACATCGACAATAAACAATAACTTTATCTTCGACCTCCGCGGCAGCTGGGCACAGTTCAAACTTCGCCGCTTCCAGGATGATCAGCCGACCGCTGGCGACCTTGGATTCACCGGCATCCCGACAAGCCGACAGGAAAATATCTTCCCGAGATTCGATTTTCCGGGTCGTAACAACGGTATGACCGTTGGTTCGCTGCGTGCTGATTACAACGACGGTCGTGAGCGTCCGTTCGATATGTTCACGATTCAGCCGACGATCACGCAGCTTTATGGAAATCACACTTTCCGTTACGGCTACGATTATCGTGATCTGCACGAGACGTTTGATTACCAGGGCTATGCTTCGGGCCGCTTCCAGTTCCGCGGAACCTATACGATGCCGGCTTCAAACTCGAGCACTACCGAACGTGATCGCGTCGGTCGCGACTATGCGTCGTTCCTGCTCGGTATTCCCATCGCCGATTCAAACAGTCTCATCGACAATCCGCAGGTCTACGACGTCAAGTCGAACTACCAGGGATTTTTCTTTCATGACGACTGGCGCGTGAGTTCAAAGCTAACGATCAATCTCGGCATACGGTACGAGATCGAGACCGGCTTCAAGGAAGCCGAAGGACGCATGGTTACCGACTTTAACCGTGCGATACCGAGTCCGATTCGTACGCAGGCACTGGCGAACTACAACGCCAATGTCCCCGCCGGCGTTCCGATCACCCAGTTCCAGAATCTGGCGGGCGGATTTATCTTCGCCAGCGACGATTCGAGCAGGAACCAGAGCAGGGATACGAACAACTGGCAGCCACGTGTGGGATTCTCGTATGCGTTCGACGGTAAGACCGTCCTGCGTGCGGGTTTCGGAATCTTTACCGCACCGTTCCAGATCATCACGCAGAGCGTCGTCTTCCAACCGGGCTTTTCAAGTCCGACGGTGTTCACTCCGACGACCAACAACGGTCTGACTTTTATCGCGACAATGGCGAACGCGTTTCCAAATGGTATCGCCCCGTCACCGGGCGAGTCGCAGGGCTTGATGACTTTTGTTGGAAGAGATCTAACGTCTGTCGGAAACAACGGACCAACGACAATTGTTCTTCCGCATGAACGTAAGAATGCTAACTATTCGCGCTTCATCGCAGGTATTCAACGTGAGATCTGGGCAGGTGTTGGTATCGAGGCGACATACGTTTACTCGCATGGCTCGAATCTCGCCGTCAATCGCGAGCTCAACTACATCCCGCGCGAATGTGTACGGTCCGACAACGGCAATCCGTGCTTGATCGATCTCGCAACTGCGAATTCGGCGACGCTGATCGCTGACATTACTGC
>DATEOJ010000045.1:0-3558 GCA_035274235.1 Pyrinomonadaceae bacterium | reverse complement strand
CTTTTTTCGCGGCTTTCGCGCATTTCGCGGGAATGATTTCTTTTACTTCTCGCTCAATGCATAGACCGCAAAACTCGCGAGCCAGTGTTCGCCTTCGTAGTTGCTGTCGGTGATGGATGGAAGCGAATAGTTGAGATGTGTGTCGGCGACCGCCACTAGGTGGCCGTACTTTTCGGGATACTGTTTTGCCAATCCGTACAGGACCCACGCACGCGAGAAGTTTAGTCCGTCGAGATGAACCATCTGTCCATCGGTGCGATCTGAGACCTCGCCTACCGCGAGGTCGAAATCTTTCCGCTCAAGCTGCGGCAAAAAGTTGTGACCCCAATCGCTGAACTCTTCCTTACTCAACACACGACGCATCAGATTCAGTTCCTCAAAACACGGTGACAGAAAATCCGCGCCGCTCGGCTCCCACGAGATCGGACAATCGCGGTCTTTCGAGTAGAGGCGCTTTGCGGCGGTACGGATCGAGTCGGCAAGATCTGGCTTGCCGTGAGCCGTAGCGTAGTCGAACGCGAAGGTCATCCCGAAGGCCGAGTTTGGATGGACTCCGGTTCTGATCGGATAATTCAGTTTCGGTAGAAAATCGATATACCGCTGAACGATCACATCTGTTAGCGGTCCGAGATTCGAGCTCAGTTGAGCGACTTCACTGATTTTTGAACGTTGGATCTCATCAACCAACTTTAAGTACCACGACCAACCGTAAGTCCGCTCATAAGAGCGCTCGTGCTTTTTCGAAAAGTACTCTGCCTCTTTTTGAATGTTGTCCGCACTCAAAGATTCGACGAGCTTCGACTGGATCTCCGCCCGGTTCGGCAGATCGGGAAAATCGTTTAGCAGCTTTGCGAGCACCCAGTGTCCGTGAACCGACGAATGCCAATCGAAACATCCGTAGAACGAAGGATGCAGAGTCTTGGGGCTCTGCAATTCTTCGGGCCCGATTATTGTCTGGCTAAGTTTGTTCGGATACTCCTGCGAGATACATTTCATCGGCAGGTGTGCGAGACGACTCGCCTGCTCGACCGTGAGACCGGGAGCTTTGGACGCAATGGTTGTGTTGCCAGCTGGCGGCTCACATGAAGTGATCGTTAAGACAGCGACGAGAAGTAAGATCGGACGTTTAACTGGTCGCATAGAATATCCGCTCCGGGGGAGCCCCATGTTTGTAGAATCAGCGCCTCTCCACGGGACTGACTCCGAAGGCGTCGGATTTGCTGGACTCCTGACGGAGCCCTTTCGTTTATTCGTTACGTCGTCTACAAACATTTCGCTCCCAGCGGAGCGAAGAAGCACAGCCTTCAACCTAATTGATATGTCGCGACGCTCGTCGGCGTCTCAAAGCAACGGACCTTGTAGACCTTCACTCGCTCATCAGCGACACGACCGTTCACATATTCCAGAATGTAACGCGCGAGATTCTCGGCAGAGGGATTTAGTTCTTCGTCGAAGGGAGGAAGCTCGTTGATGTTTCGATGGTCCAGATATTTAACGATCTCATCCGCGGCCGCTTTGAGGTCAACAAAGTCGATAAGCAATCCGATGTTGTTCAACTCCTCGCCCCGGGCGTAGATCTCGACCTTGTAATTGTGACCATGTAAGTTCTCGCACTTCCCTTTATACCCACGCAGCTGGTGTGCGGATGAGAAGTTGCGCTCGATCATGACTTCGTAGAATGACGACATTAAATTAGTAGGCCAAACTTGCCATTGTCTCCGCCTTCACCTTCTTTGCTCTCTCGATCACCGCGGTCGCCACACGGTTAATAAAACCGAATGTCTTCTGTGCCTCGGTATAGCTGATCTTTCTCTTCCCTTGCGGTGCGGTTATCTCAGTTTCCATTAACTCGGTCTGCGTGCGATTGCACGCCCGGAGCCACTCGCTGTTTCTATCAAATGCCTCCTGAGCGCTCATCGGCTTGAAGAAAGTATCATCGTAAAAGTACTTCAATGCTTTCTTCCAGTGGCGGTCGAGGGTATCTCGGACGGTAGGTGATAGGTCAGTAAGCTTTCTCGGCTCATCGCCGAATACGAATTGGACGCTCGGCGTCTTTAGCTTTTCAATATCTTCAAACTTCGAAGTACTGAGTTTGTATAAAGGAATCGTCTCGCCGACCATCGCCTCATCGGCCGGCCGCTGGACATCGCCTGATGCGCCCCCCGCCCCGGCTTGTTGCGCGGACGCCGCTTGCACGACGGCCAATAGAAACACGGTCAGAACTAGTGCCCTTATCATTAAATCAACCTTACGGTTTCGGGATGACCACTTCAAGTTTGTAAATCTCCCCCAGCTTCTTCGCGTATTCGTCGATCGGCGGCAGTCCGATCTTCTTTCGCCGCTTGTCTAGATTCTTCGGATCTTCGACCGGACTCATCACAAACTTGCCGCCTTGCGTGACAAAGTTCGAACCGTAGATCTGTAACTTGCCCTGGTCTGTGAGCAGACGGTCGACAAAATTTGCGTAGTCCATCACGGCGATCACTTTGTCCCGGAGAGCCCGCTGCATTCCCTTCTCGCTCCGCTTCTTCAGTTCGATATCGCCGGAATGCTGCATGAGAAGTGCGAACGCCTGGACGCCGTCAGGTCCGACCAAAGAAGCCGTCGGAAATCCATGGGCGATGAATATGTCATTCAGGCGTTTAGTGTTCGGTGTGTCGATCTCGTCCTTCGCCTTCATAAGACATTTGATCTGCTCGTCCGCCGTTCCATTCGTACATGTCTCGCGGACGGCCTGATCACGATCACGCATTTGAAGAAGTTCCTTGCGAAGGTCGGGCATCGATTGGGCGGACGCAATGCAAGCCGCTAGGACGATGAGGTACGTGAGAAAACCAATCCGGATCATGATAGGACGATTATATATCACGCACGCGAGCGGACCCCCTCGATGCAATTATGCCGAGCGCAAAGCACCAAAGGTGCGGAAGTAATATAGCCAGGGGCGGAGGCTTTGCGGTGCCCCTGGACAAAGCGACCCGAACGACCAAGCCGCAACGCTGCGGAGTAATCCTAGTCCCACACGTATCGCTCGTCGTACTCGACGTCGTGTTTCTTCAACAACCCACGAAACTCACTCTTAAAATCTCGTCGACGATGATGTTCCTTCTGGTTTCGAATGTACTCCTCTACCCGCCGCAGGTTTGAACTACTTACCGAGAATGCGCTCTCCAGGGGCTCCGCAAAGCCTCCGCCCCTGGCTACATTACTTCGCACCTTTGGTGCTTTTCTTCGCGGCTTGCCGTCAGGACATCGTGTGCGTTTCACGACAACCGATCAAATCCCGACGCCTCCCGCAGTTTGTTGATCCTCAAACAACGCCTCGACATCGCGCAGATCACTCGTGATCCGCATCCGCGGCAGGCTCGACAAAAAATCGCGACCGTATCCTTTCGTTCTCAAACGCGGATCGAGTATCGCGATCACACCGCGGTCGGTCCGACTTCGTATGAGCCGTCCGATCCCCTGCTTCAACGAGATCACGGCCTGCGGAACCGAGTAATCGAAAAACGACTTGCCGCCGTTCTCCTCGATGAACCGCGAACGCGCCGCGACGAT
>DATEOJ010000044.1:0-4666 GCA_035274235.1 Pyrinomonadaceae bacterium | reverse complement strand
AGCGTCGGCGATCGACGATGTCAAAGAAGATATGGAAACCGCTCGCCCTATGGATCGACTGATCATCGGCGATGTCGGCTACGGGAAGACAGAGGTTGCGATGCGAGCCGCGTTCAAGGCGGTGATGGATGGCAAACAAGTCGCGGTGCTTACACCCACGACGATCCTCGCCTATCAACACTTCGAGACGTTCTCAAAACGTTTTTCCGCGTTCCCGGCGAAGATCGATCTACTCTCGCGGTTCCGAAGTTCGAAAGAACAAAAGGCCGTCGTCGAGCACACCTCTAAAGGCGATGTCGATGTGCTCATCGGAACGCATCGTGTGTTGTCGAACGATGTGAAACTACCGAAGCTCGGACTCGTGGTGGTCGATGAGGAACAACGGTTCGGCGTCGCGCATAAGGAAAAGCTGAAGCAGTTGAAGAAGAAGGTGGACGTGCTGACACTGTCGGCGACGCCGATACCGCGGACGCTGAACATGTCGCTTCTCGGTATGCGTGACATGTCCGTCATCGAGACTCCGCCCCGCGATCGGTTGGCGATCAACACGCAAGTGGTCCAATTCTCGGAGAGCGTGATAAGGTCCGCGGTCGAATTGGAACTGTCGCGAAACGGGCAAGTCTTCTTTATTCATAATCGCGTCGAGACGATCGATGCAATCGCCGCGCTTATCCAGAAGATAGTCCCAAGTGCTCGAATCGCGATCGGTCACGGAAAGATGAACGAGAAGGAAATGGAGCAGGTCATGCTCGATTTCATGGATTACAAGTACGACATTCTCGTCGCAACTACGATCATCGAGAACGGCATCGATATTCCTCGAGCGAACACGATCATCGTAAACCGCGCGGACAATTACGGGCTATCTCAGCTCTATCAGCTGCGAGGGCGCGTCGGACGCTCCAATCGTCGTGCTTACGCGTACCTGCTCATCCCGAGCGAACTTGAACTGACACCGATCGCACGAAGACGCCTGAGCGCGATCCGCGAGTTTTCCGACTTGGGCGCCGGTTTTCGTATCGCTGCTCTCGACCTCGAGTTGCGCGGAGCCGGAAACATTCTTGGCGGTCAGCAGTCGGGACATCTCGATGCACTGGGCTTCGACCTCTACACGAAGATGCTCGAGCGAACGATTGCCGAGATGCGCGGCGATGAGATATCTGACGAGACAAGTGTCTCGATAAATCTCGGCGTCGACGTTGCCATCCCGCACGACTACATCTCGGAAGCCAGCCAGCGTCTGCGGACCTACAAACGAATTTCCTCGGCGGAGTCTGAGGAAACACTGATGCATATCCACGCCGAGATCGAGGATCGGTACGGTCGCATTCCGGGTTCGGTAGAAAACCTGTTCGCCTACGGCCGACTTCGAAAGCTGGCCGAGCAACTTTATGTGGTTTCAGTCGATAGGGCGGGAACGGGCGTCGCGATAAAACTCAGCCAGAATGCGAAGATCGATCCCGATCGATTGATGGAGTTCCTGGCCGAAAGCGAGGGTTCGACTTTCTCGCCGAGTGGAATTCTTCGCGTTGAAGTTGCTGATGATGATCCGATCGGAACTGCCAAAAAGACGATCGAAACGATAAGGCAGAGATCATGAGATTTCTTTTGGGGCGAGTCTCGCGACTGGCCGCCTGGCGGACAGATGGATTTGAGCGGCTCGCCGCAATGCATCGCGGTGAGGCTTTGCCTCACCGGTCAGATAATGAAATCTCCGCGGCTACGCTGCCCTCGGAGGCATAGCCTCCTGAAATCTAAGGTGACGAAGCCGGTCAGGCAAGCCTGACCGCAATGCATTGCGGCAAGCCGCCCAAAGGCGTCTGTCCACTACGCGGCCGCTCTCGAGACTGTCGAACGACTTACGATTCCGTACAATCCCAGAACTCATTGAACTCGCACACGAACAATATCGGCGAGAGCTCTTTTGTAAGTTTTCTTGTCTCGAGCCAGATGGCTGAACGAGAATAGCGATCGTACGTCCAACCGAGACGTTGACGGTTCTTCCAGACAAACTCGTACGCCTCTTTCTCGTCTTGCCCCTGCAGATGTTTTGCCTCGTGGAGCAGAATTGCGGCACTCTCGACGTCGTCGGTCGAAAACTTGAAGAAATCCGGGTAGATCGTCACGATCTCGAAGGGAAAGTTCGTCGCCGCGTAAGCACTCTCTTTCTCGACCGATGCATTTAGCCAATTGTCCGTTGAACGAAAGACCGCGACGTGTCTTAAGAGCCTGACTTCATCCGTAAATCCCTTTTCTTCAAGAATTCGGATGCCGGCCTCGATCTTCGCCGCCCCTTCGGCCGTCAAAGCATCCGCCGAATAGACGAGAGAGATATAAAAACTGATGACCGTTGCGATGAGGACGGCCAGGCAGACCGAGGCACGTTTCGCGATAGAAGGTTTGGAAAAACGGCGTTTAGACGATATATTTTCACTTTCGTCGAGTCCCGAGTTGCAGCGAACACAGGTCTGCGAGTTAAGAGGGTTTACGAGTCCGCAATTCGGGCATTTATGGTTCATGGTGAGCATAGTTCGACGGAAGTCGAACTGATACTAGAAATAAAGCCTTAATACACTTAAGTTTCTAGACGCGCGATTGATAAGAAACTTCCCTCCGATTCGGTGCATCAAACGTCGTGAGCTTTTTTAGAGCGAATAATAGTTTATATAGATAGGATTTTGCAGGAGCAGCCGATGAAACAGTTTGGTTCCGTTTTCTTTTTTCTAGCACTTTTATTTACTTCGGGTCTAACCGTATCAGCCCAGGAAACACAGGATCGGGTCATCGACGAGGTCGTAGCCCAGGTCAACGACGGGGTGATCACGCTGTCGACTATCAACCGCGAGGTCAAAGCTATCGTTGAGGCCGAGACGACAAAGGGCACCAAGCGGGAAGACGTGATGAAGATGGTCGAGGACAAGAAAGGCGAGATGATCGCCAATCTGATCCATGAAGAGCTCCTGATGCAAAAGGCCAAAGAGCTCGGCTACGAAGCCGATGTCGAGGCGAGCGTCAACCGACGTTTCCTCGAGATCATGAAGCAGTACAACATGAAGACGCTTGATGCTCTTTACCAGGAGATGGAGAAGTCAGGCGCTAACCCGCAGGAGATCCGCGATATCTGGAAGAAGCAGGCGACGCGCGACATCATCCTGCAGAAAGAAGTCCAGGGCAAGATCTACTGGGGTCTTACTGCAAAAGAGTTGAAGGATTACTACGACAAGCACCGGGATAAATTTACAAAGGCGGAGACTGTGACAGTGAGCGAGATCTTCCTCGGATTTGCCGGGCGTGATGAAAACACTGTGCGCGAGAAGGCAAAGCAGATCGTGGCCGAGCTTAAGGCTGGCGGTGCTTGGGACACGATCTCGAAAGAGAACTCCGATCCTCCACAGCTTACCGTCGGCGGAAACAAGATCAAGGTTGCGGACATAACTGAATATATCCAATCCGCACTCCGCGATTTGAAGGTCGGCGGAATTACGAATCCGATTCAAGGCGGCGATCTCGGTATGATGATTCTTCGTGTCGACGCTCGCGAGCAGGCCTCGAGCGAGTCGGTCTTTGACGACAACGCAGTCCGTGTCGCATTAACCATGGAACGTGCTCCGGAAGAGCAGAAGAAGTTTTTTGCTGAACTGCGTAACGACTCTTATATAAAGATCAACGACAACTACCGACCGATGGTGTCCCCGCTGCTCTTTGCTGAAGATCGCAAGGAGAAGGCCGAGGCCAAGGAATCATCGAAAGATGAGGTAAAGAAGTCGGGTAAGGACGAGGGAAAGAAGTCGCCCAGCAAGGAAGAAGGAAAGAAGACAGCAAGCAAGACGCCCGCAAAGGAGCAGGACAAGACTAAAGAAAAAGCGAAGGAGAATCGATAGAACCTTCGCGTGAGTGAAAATTAGGAAGTCGAGTAAGAGACTCGACTTCCTTTTTTATTTACCAATGCGACTCGATCTTTTTCTAAAAATTAGCCGACTTGTTTTGCGTCGGAGTCTCGCACAAGAACTGTGCGATGCGGGCCGTATCAGTGTGAACGGTGCCGTCGCGAAGTCGTCAAAGGAAGTAAAGGCTGGGGACACGATCGAGATTCGGCGGCGAGAACGTGTAACAAACGTTTCTGTGAATACTATTCCTACGACGAAGCAAGTGGCAAAGCAGTCTGCAGGTGAGTTGTATCGGCTAGTTTCGAACGAAGCCGTCGACGACGCTTTATTTTAGGACCTGGTCGATCGCGTTCTCAAATATCTCAACCCTTCTCTTCGCCCGTTTAACCTCGGGATGCGCATCCGCGTAGTTCGACTGTAATCGCCAAAGCTCGTTCTCTAGGTCGAGCTTCCGAGTCATCAATTTTCCCAACGCCTGCGTAAGCTTCCCTGCGTCAGCTGCCTTCACTTTCCCGAGCCGCAAAGTGTCCCTATCACACAGCGACAGCACATACCGCAATTCCTTCACGCGTGGATACTCGTCGGTGTATTCAAGGACCAGTCCTTCAAGTTCAGACTGTAGTTCCGTCTTCTTGAGGAGCAGCTCAGCATACGCGGGCGACGACGTTGTCGAAGTCGGCAACGTCGTCGCGTCTATCTTTGGCTCGATGACTTTTTGACTGAACGTAACGATCGAGAAAGCGAGTAGAGCGACTGCGATCGCCGACGTTCGGGCTAAC
>DATEOJ010000043.1:0-2736 GCA_035274235.1 Pyrinomonadaceae bacterium | reverse complement strand
TGCTTGATCTTTATCCGACACTTGCCGAACTCTGCGGTCTACCGAAACCGGCTCGACAATCCGGTGAAAGCATCGCTCGGTTGGTGACCAAGCCGGACGCGGATTTTGATCGACCGGCCTACAGCGTGACCGTGTATGGCAAGTCGTTCGGCCGATCTGTCAGAACGTCTAAATGGCACTACGTCGAGTGGGACGACGGGAAGTCGGGGCGGATGTTGTATGCGACCGAAGAGGATCCAAACGAGTTGAAGAACCTGTCGGAAGATCCGAAGTACGCAAAGTCGGTCGACGAGATGAAGAAGCTCCTCGCGAAGATGCCGCAGTAAAGTCCGTGTGTTTTGCGGTTTCTTCTTCAATGCTTTTCCGTGTCTTCTGTGTATTCCGTGGTTTTCTTCGTTCGTGTGGTTTCGTGTTAGTTCGTGGTTTCAGAAAGTAGTCTAGAAACTGGAACCACTAAATCACACGAAACCACACGAACGAAGAAAACCACGAAACAATACGACCACGAATAGCCTCCGAATCATGCTCCGGTATTTGCTGATCCTAATCCTCGTTCTTACCGCGGTGACCGCATCCGCGCAGACAGCGTCGAAGACTCCCGAGCCGCCCGCAACGCTTGGACTCGAATTCGGTTTCGCATCGTTCAGTACTCCGCAGTTTTCGATCAAGCTCGTTAGCGCGTCGCAGACGCTCGCCGCTCTCGAACCGCGAGCAGCCGCCGGATTTGATTTCACGCCCGCTGACCGATTGAACGACCGCGCGAGCGACGGTTTCTATCAGTTCGGCGATATCAACTTTCGAATTCGCGTGGGCAAAGGCGAGTGGCGATTATTCTCGACTGCCACCGCGCGCAAACCAGTGATCGCGCTCGCGGCTGTCTTGCCGGACGTCGCGAAGGCTGACTTAACCCCGAGCTTACCGAGCGATTGCCCGATCCAGGTGATCCGGCGTTGGACCGTCCGCGACCAGAAACTCGTTCTCCTTTTCGAACTCATCAACAAGACCGCCGACCCCATCGAGATCGGACATCTCGGGATCCCGCTCGTCTTTAACAACATCATCACCGACCGTACGCTTGCCGAAGCACACGAGAAGAATTCTTTTTCGGATCCCTATATCGGTCTCGATGCCGGCTATGTTCAAGTCACGCGATTGAAGGGAAACGGTCCGGCGCTTGTCGTTGTGCCTGAAGGCAACACGCCTTTCGAAGCGTACTCGCCGCTACGTGAACCGCGTCGTCCGCAACAGACCGCCGAGGGAATGTTCGAGTGGGTCGTTCGCAGCAGGGCGTTAGCGGAGAAAGATTGGGGTAACGCCGAACCATGGAATCCGCCGACGAGCGAGATGCTGCCGCCAAGGGGACGACGTGAGATCGGTTTGCGATTTCTCCTCGTAGAAAACATTCGTTCGATCGAAGACACGCTGAAAGCGAACCGTCGTCCGGTCGCGGTCGGGATTCCGGGATACGTGATTCCAAACGACATCGAGGGAAAGCTTTTCTTGAACGCACCGTCGAAGGTCGTGAGTGTCGTCGTCGAACCGTCCGGGGCGATGACTGTCACGCGTGCGAAGTCGCCGTCATCGAGGTGGCAAGCTTTCGCGATCGAGTCGAAGGGTTGGGGACGAGCTCGAGTGATGGTGAAGTATGCGAACGGAACGACGCAGTCGATCAATTACTATCTGACAAAGCCCGCGAGAGAAGTAGTCTCCGATCTCGGCAATTTTCTTTTTACAAAGCAGTGGTACGAGAACCCCTCGGATCCGTTTGGACGCAGTCCGTCGATCATGGGCTACGACCGCGAGACGAACAAGATAGTCGAACAGGATCCTCGAGTCTGGATCGCCGGTCTCGGTGACGAAGGCGGCGGCGGCTCGTGGGTTGCGGCGGCGATGAAAGAATTTGTAGATCCGAACCAGGCCGAGATCGCGAAGTTCGAGCGGTTCATCGACGGCGTGATCTGGGGCGGACTGCAGTACAAGGACGGCCCGAACAAATACGGCGTGCGTAAGAGCATGCTCTACTACGCACCGGATGAGTTTCCGAATTTCTCTTACGACAAAGACCGCAACTGGACGACCTGGGCGAGTTGGAAGAAGGATCAGGCGATGAGCGTCGGTCGCGGATACAATTATCCGCACGTCGTTGCAGCTTATTGGTCGATGTATCACAACGCGCGCAAAGGTCTGGCCAAGGCGCGTACGTGGGATTGGTATCTCACGCAGGCGTTTGAGACGACAAAGTTTGCGTTCAGCAAAAAGCCGGACGGGAAGTATGTTGTCGAGTACGTCGATCTCGGTTTGATGGAAGGCACGATCTTTCTCGAGCTGCTGAAAGATCTAAAGCGAGAGGGCTGGACAGCGCAAGCGACAGAAGTCGAACGTCTCATGAAGGAGCGCGCAGATGCGTGGGCGAAGGAGGAATATCCGTTCGGAAGCGAGATGGCGTGGGACTCCACGGGTCAGGAAGAGGTATACGCCTGGTGTAAATATTTTGGCTACGACGACAAGGCCGCGGTTTCGCTGAACTCGATCATCGGCTACATGCCGTCGATCCCGCACTGGGGCTACAACGGCAACGCTCGACGCTATTGGGATTTTCTTTACGCGGCGAAGTTACAACGTATTGAGCGGCAGATCCATCACTACGGTTCGGGTCTGAATGCGATTCCAGTTCTCAGCGAATATCGTTCGCATCCCGACGACGAATATCTTCTACGTGTCGGTTATGCCGGCGGT
>DATEOJ010000042.1:0-6565 GCA_035274235.1 Pyrinomonadaceae bacterium | reverse complement strand
ACGAGTCTTGGATCGACACGCCATTCCACGGACGTTTCGGTGGAAGCGCAACGGAGACGATGCGTCAGTGGAACGAATTCAGGTCGCGTAACCGCGATGCGAAGCTCGTTTGTATCGACATCCAGCCCTACGATCACTCGCAGGCTAAGGAGCGTCGCGACATTCTAAACGTGGGCGGATTTTCGGACCAGGTGTTTACGCTTGTTTCGGAGTTCGCTAATGGAGGACTGGACGACGGTCATTGGATCGGTGTGATCGATGGGGTTGTTATCTGACGCGACGCGGCGATAGGGAGAGACACGGTGACGCGGAGATCGTCTCACCGCGTCACCGCGTCACTCCTAGTCTCCGCGTCGCATAAACCTGGCGAATGCCGGTCGTGAGTACATGGTCAACTACGTCTAGAAAACGTAAAGCGAGTTCAAGTCTCGCCCGCTTCGAGATCTTTCACGGAGCGGACTCTCACCATTCTTGTCGCCACTTTTAACGCAGAGATCGCGGAGATCGCGGAGCTAAAAACATTCCTCCGCATTCTCCGCGGTCTCCGCGTTAAGAACAACCCTTAAGGACGAATGCGGAAATGACTACATTCAAACCACAATGACACGTAGCTTAGATGAGTAAAGCGCCGACGAAAGTCGGAGATGCGGGTTCGAGTCCCGTCGTATGAAGTCATCTCAACTCTTGTCGTCCTTTTCTTCTTTGCGTCTTAGCGGCTTTGCGTGAAAACCGGTTCTCACGCAAAGCCGCTAAGACGCAAAGAAGATCGCTTCTATATAATTGGAGGAATCATGCCGTACAACAAACTAAACATTAGCGGAGCTCACTCGGACGTTCTTTCGTGGGTTACTCACGGACTCGGCTTCGAGGAAGAGAACATGCTTCGCAACGTCTCGCGTCTGCCGTGCCTTTACAAGCACGTCGCGCTGATGCCGGACGCTCATCTTGGAAAAGGTTCGATGGTCGGATCGGTCATCGCGACCAAGGACGCTGTTATTCCTGCGACGGTCGGAGTCGACATTGGTTGCGGAATGATGGCGGTGAAGACGCCGTTCAAGAGCGGGATCCTCGATCGCAAGATGGCGGAGTTCCGTCACGAGATCGAGCGTGCGATCCCGACCGGTTTCAACGCGTACAAGGAGTCAGTTGACGAAGCGTCGCGTTGGGATGGATGGGATGCCTTCGACGATCTGCATCCGCAGATCCAGGATCGTAAGCGTAAGTCGATGATCCAGCTTGGAACGCTCGGAGGCGGAAACCACTTTATCGAGGTTTGTCTCGACACTGAGGACAACGTCTGGCTGATGCTTCACTCGGGTTCGCGAAACATCGGTAAGGAACTTGCCGAGCGTCATATCGCGACCGCGAAGTCGCTGCATCGTCTCAACGAACTTCCGTCGCCCGATCTTGCTTACTTCATCCAGGGAACGGACGAGTTCAAAGCCTACTGGCACGATCTCGACTGGGCTCAGAAGTACGCGATGAAGAACCGCGAGATCATGATGAAGCGGCTTATCAAATCGTTCAATCGCATGTTCGACGCCGACTTGGATCTGGAATCCAAAATCCAAAATCCAAAATCGCAAATCGAAGTCGCGGTCAACTGTCACCACAACTATGTGGCGATCGAGGAGCACTTCGGCGATAAGGTCTACGTTACTCGTAAGGGTGCGATCAACGCCGAAGAGGGACGCTACGGAATTATCCCGGGCTCGATGGGAGCGAAGTCGTTCATCATTCGAGGACTTGGAAATCCGGAGTCGTTCAACTCGTGTTCGCACGGTGCGGGACGAAAGATGTCTCGTACGAAAGCGAAGGCGAAGTTCTCGATCGATGACCTGAAGAAGCAGACGGCTGGTGTCGAGTGCCGAAAGGACAAAGGCGTCGTCGATGAGATTCCCGGTGCCTATAAGGACATCGAGGAAGTCATGCGAGCCCAGGATGATCTCGTGGAGATCGTCGCTGAGCTAAAGCAGGTCATTTGCGTTAAGGGGTAAGGACGGAGAACAAACTTAAGTTTGTTCTCCTAGTCACTAACAAACTAAAGTTTGTTGTCCGGCTGTGGCCCGCCTTCGATCCATCGAAATCCTTGTTGATAACTCAACATCGCGCAATCGAAGGTCGAACTCACCTGTGCTTCCGGAATTCCCATACTCATCAGACGAAACAGCTTTCGCGAAAAGTCGGTCGCGTCATTGAGAGTGGCTTGCTCGATGTCAAACTTCCGTTCGTCGAATCTCAAGATCGCGGGATCGGACGCGAGTGTCGGGTTGCGATCCAGATAAGCCATCAACTCGCGGCCTTTGCCGTTCAACTTTGGAGAGCGGATATTCTCGTTTAGCGGACCGGCGATGGTAATAACCGGCGTTCGCTTCTTCTCATAGTAAACCTGCAGCGTGTAACTGCGTGGAGTCGCTTGCTCGATCGAATAGAAAATGAGATTGAAAAGCAGATTGTTATTCGCCTTGTCCGTCTCGGGCCATTCGGAGTAATCGCGAGAGCCGAAATACTCGCGAAGCTTTTTTCGAATCTCGGCCTTGAGACCATCCCAGAAAACTCCGCCGAATTTATTCTGCGAGGCGTAGTTCGACGTCACGTCGAACGCGTCGAAAACGATCTTCTTTTTAGTGTCGTCGTAGAATCCGACCGTGCTGGTCGCGACAAAAAGAACCTTGTCGCTTACTTTCCGGATCTTGATGTTGTTGTCGGTGAAGCTGCGAGTCTCGACGTTGAACAGTCGCTTGTCGGCACATGTGACGAGACCTTCTTTTAAGGGGACAGCGACTACGAGAGTACCGCGAAGTCGTTCTGAGGTTGATGTCGCCGCTAAATTAAAGCTGCAGACGAGAAGTATCAACGTCAGGAACGCTCCGGTCTTCATAGTACATTGACGAATTCTTGACAGTACTGAGATGTCCCGTATTTCGTCGAGCTCAAGATTCGAGCATTCATAAGCCGTGACTGTTTCAACTAAGCTGTTCTATCCAAATACTGGTCGGCCAAGTCATAGAATGTTTTCATATCCGAGCCTGATAGAAAACCACCATTATCGCCCGCTGCTTTTCGGTCTTGAACGATCGACCTGGCCACGTCAAACTTTTCAATCAGAATTGCGGCCAGCAGCCGGTCGATCCAGATAGTCTTTCCGGCCTTTTTTTCATCTAGCTCAGGCGCGGACGTTTCCAACATCTTGATGTACTCATCAGGGCTACCGATCTCGCCTTCCATACGACTAATTTCGGGTTCACAAATCTCCAGGATCTTTCCGACGCCCGTTCGTAGGCTGGACGGCTCGAGGTCAGAGATCTCGACCAATCCCTTTGCAAAAGTATTCATCGGGGCCGTGAAGACTCCTGCGGCCCGAAAACTGAGCGGCTTCGTTGCGTTCTCTTCAAGATCCATTATTTTCCAGAACAGATCATCGAATGGAAGTGGCTTGCGAAGCGCAAGGTAGCTGAGACTGGTGCTCTTCTTGGACGCGGTGACGATGATGGTAAAGAAGAGAAATTCTGTCGATTTCAGCAGAAATCCGCCGCTCGCTTTCCAACCGCGTAGCTTTGCGACGTCTCGTACGGCAGACCTTAACGCTTTGTCCAGCTCCCCTTGTTTCATCGCGGATTATCGCCCGGCACCGCCGAGTTTCGCTCCGATCCACGCCATCGGGATATACGCGAAAATGAAATCGATCGCGTTATACCACATCGGTGACTTGATCATGATCCCGGCGGTGATTCCGCCGATTAAAAAGAGCACGCCGATCGCGATGGCGATCCTCAGCTTGTGCGTTGCGGCGATCAACGTCGCGACTAGCGCACCGACGAGCGTTCCGCCCGCGTGAGCGACAAACGGAACGACCCAGTGCTTCGCCTCGAACATCTGCATCGCGGCCGCCACGCCTTCCATGGTACTCACGTCGGCACCGGGCGGAAGTCCGATGACGGCATGACCGACGTTGATCAATCCCATGTTGACGATCGAGCCGACGACAATACCGGCGATCACTGCAAGTATGTTTCGGAGCATAGTTAAATTGTCCTTTGGATTTTTGGTGAACTAACCTTGCCCGATTTGCCGATCGTCGTCAAGCCAAGTTCCGCATGCTAGGCGGGTCCAGTCTTTTCAGTGTGTTCCGTGCTTTCGGTGTGTTCAGTGGTTACAGGCGGCTACACTCTAGAACCACGGAATACACGGAAGTCACGGAAAGACACGGAAAGCGTGTCACAAACGCAGGGTTAGATTTCAGCAAAGAACTTCTTCGCCCGCTCCAGCGACGGTGCGTCGTTCAAAACGTCAGCCGGACGATTGCCGTATCCGAGGAGCACACCGCCCCAGTTCATTTTCATGTAGTCCGCGGATAGCCGAAGCGTGTCGATGAGCGGTTGGGCGAAACGCGGATCGTCATCGCTGAAGGCTGAAACGGCCCAGAGCGTTTTGCCCGCCATTCGAGCTTTAAAGTCGACTCCCTCAAGACGCATCCAGGCGGACCAGTGATCGAGATAGAGTTTTATCGAAGCCGACACGCTATACCAATACACCGGCGAGGCGACGACGATGTCCGTTGCGGCGAGTGTGGCATCGAGTACTAATCTTTCGGCCTCCGATGCGATCGCGTACTTCTGCGTCTCGTGATGACGAATGTCTTCAAACAATGGAAGTGCATGATCGAGCAGGTGTATCCATTTCTGCTCGACTGTTGCGGGCAATGATCTGGCGGCGTATCGTGCGAGGTTCTCCGTGTTACCGTTTTGCCTCGCACTACCGAGGATGAAAAGAAAGTTTCGTTGCATCGAGGTGTTCGTTTTACCAGGGTATCGGATTCGGCTCGTCAATCTCTGAACATTTATCAACACAATCGCGATGCATCCACGCGCCGAATCCAAAGTGTAAACGCTCGAAGACGGGATAGACGGCAACTTCGAGCCGTTCATCCGACTCTTCGGCTGGCAGGCCGCAAAGCGGACAACGTTCGTTCTCGATGAACTGGCGCCCCCGGTATTCGTTTGGCACTTCTAGAAAGGTTACGTCAACGATCTCACCGATTGCAGTGGCCGCAAAACGCTCATCTTTGAAGTGCTGAAGATCGGATAAACGTCGGTGCCGAACCGCCGCCCAAGCTTGGTCCCACTCAGTTCGGTCATCCGGATCTATCGCATTCATATAATCAAAAGCCGCCCGTATCACCCGACGGACCATAGATCGACGGGACCTTCAAGTCGTTCATACGAAGATATACCGTCAACTGACCGCGATGATGTACGAGGTGATTGATCGCCTGACTGATGCTCTCGTCTTTGGGTGAGTTGAAAAGCTCGCGTTCGCCGTGTCTTAGGTAGAAGAGCTCTTTCAATTGTTCATCGGTGATAGACGCGAGGGCGTTCTTTGCGGCTTCGACGCTCTTATCAAAATGCGCAACGAGTTCTTCCGTAGTCGTCCCTTTGAACTGGGGGTAGGTCTCAAAGTCGATCACCGACTCCTCGATCATGTACTGGATCCAACGCGGAATGTCGGCGACGAGTTGTGCCATGTAACCCATCTGCATCGATTTCTCGTGCGGTTTCCAATCGGCCTTATCCATCGGGACTTCGGCCAGACATTCGCGAGTCGCTCGCACCTCACTGTCGAGTTCACGAATCCATTCTGCGGCGAGAACCGAGGCTGCTTTCATTGACGTACTTTGCATTTCTTCCTCCTTGAACAATCGTTACGTTGTTGATGATCTATCCGTTGTTAATGATCTATTATGCGCATTTGAAGAACTAATAGTCGAACCGGAGGAGTTTCACCGCTCGGGCGCCGAGTGAGGAACGCTCAAGGGATGATGCAGTTGGTTAAAACCTTTGGTGTTATTCTTTCCAACATAATCCGGGATTTTGATCGACCATCTAACGAAGACGAAATGAAACGATCGATAATTTTTCTTGCGGTTCTCTTATTCGTGGCTCCGGCATGCTTCGCTCAAGCCGCTCAACAACGCGATGGCGGACACGATTTCGATTTTGAGATCGGCACGTGGAAGACGGATCTGAAGCGTCTTCTGCGTCCGCTCACCGGCTCAAAGGAATGGGTCAGGTACGAGGGGACGTCGGTCGTCACCAAAGTTCTTGGCGGTCGAGCTAACCTTGTCGAGCTCAGCGTTAGCGGATCAACGGGTCGGATCGAGGGACTTTCGCTCCGTCTTTATAACCCGGAAACGAGGCAGTGGAGTCTGAATTTTTCGAATGTGCGGAGCGGGACGTTGTCGCCGCCGATGATCGGTGAGTTTAAGAACGGCCGCGGAGAATTCTACGGATCCGACACGCTGAACGGCCGGGCGATAATGGTTCGTTTTGTTATCTCGGAGGTCACGAGAGATTCGGCAAAGTTCGAACAGGCTTTCTCAGACGATGGCGGCAAGACCTGGGAAGTAAATTGGATCGCTATCGACTCGAAGATCAAAGACTGATCACGGATAGATCTTTTCGCCACGCTCAAGCATCTCGACGAACTGCTTGATTCGTCGTTCCCTAGTCTCAGCCTTCTTTGCGCTGTGGGTCCTGAACAAGATCGCGTACCGATTCCGACTGTT
>DATEOJ010000041.1:0-3825 GCA_035274235.1 Pyrinomonadaceae bacterium | reverse complement strand
GAGTTACGCAGCCTCGACCGGAAATGGCGACTATGCCGGTCTCGACGCGACGGTAGGCGTGTCAGCACTCGCAGACCTTTATACCGCACACCTTATAGATAGCGAGCTAGCGAGCGGAGACAAAAGCGGGTTCACTATCATCGGTGATCGCACCGCCGCGACTAACACTGAGCTCGCGACCTTCTATTTCTCAGCAAATCCAACGACGCCGTCAGGATTACTGTTAAGCGGAACGAAGCGGTTTGGTGTCGAGACCTCGGGCGTCATTCACTATGACGCGACCGAGGCCCTGCTTGCGGTGCCGTTTGACGAAATCACGGTGGTCGCCGCCTTGCCCCTGGAGAACTAAGGCGATTCAGCTGTCTGATGACAAAAAGTGTCATCGGTCCGTTACCAAAAACTGTAAATCTGACATCGAAAAGACCCCGGTCCAAAAGAACGGGGTTTTTCTGCGCTCGTACTTAAGTGAGGAAATCATTGATGTTTTCTAATCGGCCGATCTACAAAGCGGCTCTGGCACGGGCATTGTATTTAGTCCGACCGCCTGGGAAAGGTAGATACAAGACTTAAATACTCTAGGAGATTGTGAATTAGAATGAAGAATCAAAAAGGTTTCTCATTAATCGAACTTTTGATCGTGGTTGTGATCATCGGCATTATCGCCGCTATCGCTATCCCGAACCTGCTGGCGGCTCGCCGCTCGGCAAACGAAGGATCTGCCGCTTCGTCGCTCCGTACCATTCATGGTGCGTCAGCTACGTACCAGGCCACGTTTGGTAATGGTAACTTCCCG
This sequence comes from Pyrinomonadaceae bacterium, assembly GCA_035274235.1. GTDB lineage: Bacteria > Acidobacteriota > Blastocatellia > Pyrinomonadales > Pyrinomonadaceae > OLB17. The sequence goes on along the minus strand of DATEOJ010000041.1, from coordinate 3,032 downwards.
GATGCGACGAGCAGTGCCGGCCTAGTTGGACTTGGCGAGTTGGCAACCGCAAACTTGATCGACAGCGTTCTCGGCCAGGGAACAAAGAGCGGATACGAATTCGAGTACATCAGCCACGAATTCTCAGTTGGTGTTAACCCGGCTTCGTTCGCATGCCGCACACAGCCGCAGCAGGTTTCCGGTATCACAATGACCGGTACGCGTGCTTTCGGTATCGCAACGGACGGCGTTCTTTACGTCACCGTTACGAATGGTCAGGAAGACCAGATCACGTTTGCAGGTGATGCAACGGAGGGTGCTTCGGTTACGGGTGCTAACGCAGTCGTGATGGGCAACCAGTAGTCACTAGTCTTAACCTTCTTTGACTAAGGAAACGATTGCCTCGGTAATCGTTTCCTTTTTACTTTCTCTCACGGACTCTCCCCCAAGACGCGCTAAGCAGTAATGCAATCCACAAACAACCTTTCAGTTATGGAAGGATCCAGTGCATGGACACCGGGTCGGCCGTTCTACTTCGGTCTCGCGCTGACCCTGCTGGCCACATGGATTCCCTTCGTCCCTGCGTGGAACACCTTCATCCACATTTGGCGGGTCGACCTCGCCGCCTCCGTCTTTCTGTTCTTTACGCTTTCTTACCTATTTTTCCGCTCCAACCGCCCCGCCCTCTTTTCCAATCTATCCAATCAAGAACGCCGGCTGATCGTTTACCCGATCATCGCGTTTATTTCATGGAGCGCACTCTCGATCGCATGGTCTCCCTCGTGGAAATCGGCCGTTCACCATACGCTCCTCTGGTCCGAATACCTTAGCTTCTATCTGCTTGTCAGATACCTCGTCGATCACAGCAACAACTTCAGCAAGCTTGTAAAGACCATCGCGATCGTGCTCGTGCTGTTCGCTCTGCCGGCACTTGTTGAATACACCGCGACGATCTCCTTTGGGGGCTCTTCGACTTTCCGCGCGCGGTTCGCGAAATACGGTGAACAGATCGTCACGCTGCTTCCGCTTCTTCTCGTCATTCTATTTCGCTCGTCCGGCAGACGCTTTCAAACGGTACTCGCTGCGGTGGTACTGATGTGGCTTTTGATCTACAGCACCGCGGGACGCGTGAATATGCTTCTCTTCGCCGCCGTGATCGGGGGGATGGGCATCGGCGTTTTCTTCCTTCAGCGCTATCGCCGAAATTTTGCGGTCTTGCTCCTCGCCGTAGTCCTTGCGCCAGTTCCCTTTTATCTCTTCTCGCTCGCGGTTGGCACGCCCGATATTCCGATAGCCGCGCGATTTGCGGACTCAGTCGGCAACTCGTTCAGCCTCGAACTCCGTAAGCTGATGAACACGGTTTCGGTCGAGATGTTCAAGTCAGCTCCAGTTACGGGCGTCGGAGCGGACAACTATGGTCTGCAGTACAACAATTATCGAGAACGATATTCCGCGCTCAACCCGGATGATCCGAACCTTCGTTGGGGTGAGATCGGCATTGTAGGACAAGCACACAACGAGTATCTCCAGATCGCTGCCGAACTGGGTATTGTCGGTGTCGCGATATTTGGATGGTTCCTCGTCGGACTGGCGTTCCTCGGTTGGAAATCGATCGCCGCTCTGAAAAAGGGTTCGCTTGTGCCCTTCGCTAGCACGCTTGGACTGGCAATGTTCCTCGCGAGCTCCGCCGTCAGCTCGTATTCGTTCCGATTGGTTCCTAATGCGTTTGTGTTCTTTGTGGTGCTCGCCGTCGCATCCAAGACTCTCCTGAAGCAGACCGAGAAAGCGTTCGTGGCCGAGAAGGCCTTAGCATGGACCCGCCCAGCGCTAGCGGCCGGGATAGCTGCCTGTTTACTCCTTGCGACCTATTCTTCTATTCGGGTAGCGAGCGTCATTGTTACCGAACAAGCTAATCGTACGCTCCAACTTGAAGACGCGGTCCCGCTCTACCAAACCGCGATGATGCTCGACAATGAGAATCCGGACGTCCGCAACAACTTTGGTAAGCGCTACTTTCGAAAGGAACGTTACGGCGAGGCCGTCCCGCTTCTCGCAGAATCGATACGCATCGGCCGCGCCGAATCTACAGACTTCTCCTACCTCGCGACTTGCCAGTTTCTAAGCGGTAACAGCTCCGCGGCCGAAGCAACTATGGAACAGGCGGCAACTTATTATCCCCGGTCGCCATTTGTGTTGACGCGCTACGCGGGCGTTCTTCACGACAACGGAAAAGCTCACGAAGCGACAATCTATCTCAACAAAGCCCTCGATCTTGACCGCCCAGCTGCGAATACCTGGTGGACGATGATAAATCGCGGCTCGCAGGTCGCGAGCGATATGGCGTTCAGCAATCCTGAGCACCGACCGATCATGGATCTGTGGCCGACCGCATCGATCTACGCTGTTCTCGACGAGCGTCAGATACGCCATCCGGAAGAGAAAACGGTTTTTAGGCCTTAGGCCCGCGCACTTCCATCTTTTCGGTTTCTGCAAAATGCTCTAGAATAGTTCGTGCCCGTTCGCTCGATGGGCTTCAGACTTCAATTCTTTCGTTCGCGCGATTCACCCTTGAACCGAATATTTTCAATCGCTAAGAATACCTTTCGCGAGGCTGTGCGCGACCGCGTGCTTTATAACCTCGTGCTGTTCGTGCTTCTCATCGTCGCGTGCGCGATCTTGCTCGGAGATCTCACCGACGGTCACGAGGCTCGCACAATCGTCAACATCGGACTCAACGCGATGTTGTTCTTCGGTGCTTTCATCGCGATCTTTGTCGGAGTCGGGCTAGTCTCGAAAGAGATCGAGAAACGAACTATCTTCGCGATCTTCGCAAAGCCGGTCGGTCGCGGTGAGTTCATCATCGGGAAATACCTCGGGCTGTGCATGACGCTTGCCGTGAACGTACTCGTAATGGGTATCGGCGTCTCCGTCGCTCTGGTGTTCGTCGGCGCCGGCGGTCTCGCCGGTTCGATCTGGCCGTCGATTGCTCTCATCTTTTTCGAGCTTACGATCCTTACCGCCGTCGCGACTCTCTTCTCATCTTTCTCATCGCC
>DATEOJ010000040.1:0-6104 GCA_035274235.1 Pyrinomonadaceae bacterium | reverse complement strand
CCCGAGGATCCGTTCAACCGTCAGTTCAACTATGGACCGGCCTCATTCGATCGCAGGCATGTTTTCGTCGCGACGTACACTTATGCCCCGAGTTGGTTCCGGCAGAAGAGCGGTTTTGTAAAAGCTCTGCTCGACGGCTTCGAGGTAAGCGGCATCACCCGTTTCCAGACAGGGCGTCCGTTCACGATCACCGCGAATGCGCTGACGACTGGTTCACGACGAGCCGACGTTTTCTCCGGTGTCGATCTTTATCTCAAGGATGATCGGCAGTGGCTGAATCCCGCAGCGTTTGCCCGGGCTCCTGATGCTCGACGCGGCAACAGCGGTGCCGGTCTCATTTATGGACCGCACTTCATGGTGTGGGATTTCTCCGCACGCAAGAAGATACGGTTCAATGAGGACATGAACCTGAATCTGCAACTCGACCTGTTCAATGCATTCAATCGAGCGAACTTTAACAACATGGGTACGAACGCCGGTAACTTCGTCACGCAGACGCAGGACGGTTCGACGGCTCGTATCGATGGTGCGTTCGGTGTCTTGAACTCATCGGGGCCCGGTCGCAGCATTCAGCTCGGTGCACGCTTTGTGTTCTAGAATGGATCGAGATTCACGAGCAATGCGAAACCTCATCACAACGCTTGCCATTTTGGTATTCGGTCTTCCAGGTGGAGCCTTGCGTCCGGTAATATCCGCGGCGCAGGGTTCGCCGGCTGCTGCTCGAGTTTCGGCCCGGGCGCTCGACACCGATATACGCGACTTCGCAGCACGCGAGATCGCGGCGCACTTTGGCAATATAACGAAACTCAATCCACCGCCGGACCGTGTGTTCTCGGCGCAGGCTGTCGGTGATTTTTCCTGGGGAAGCTTTGCGCGAGCGTTGGCGGCGCAGGCGGTTATCGGCGGGAATCGAACGATCGCGGGGAAAGATACTGCACGTGCGATCGCCGAGATCGGTCTTCACGAAGCTCGTCAGGGCGGAAAGTCGTTCGCTCAACTTTACTCAACACAAGCGCTGCGTCACTACGGTACCGACCTCGAGAAGAACGCCGTGTGGCTCAGCATGAACGAGAGCGAGCGTCGCGAATGGCGTTCGCTGCTCGACCCGACCCGCTTCTACGATCCAAAGAAACGTGCGGTCATAAATCTTCCTGAGAACTATCTCGGTGTCGCGGCGCGTGTCGCTGCGATGAGTTACGAGATGGGTGTTCTCAAGGACCGTTCGTTTGTCGATAACGTGGTCGAGAAAGCGGCCGAGCAGTTTACAAACGGAGCTCTTTACGCGGACGACAATCCCCCGACGGGTCGTTACGATCGATACTCGAACGAGTACGCTCGATTTTGTTGGGACGCCGCCGACATCGCGGGCAGGCAGGACATCAAGGAGAAACTCAAACCGACATTAAAGCGACAAATGGCGCTTTGGTGGGATCTCGTGTCGCCGGCCGGTTACGGTTACAACTGGGGACGCAGCCAGGGGCTGGTTAGTTATCTCGACACGCTCGAGATCGCCGCATTCCTCGGGGCCAATCGCGAGTTTCGTCCGGCACCGATCGAGGAGATCGCCGCACTTTATAATCAGGCGTGGAATTGGATCAGAGCCGACTACAACGACCAGACGCATATGTTTCGCGTCTTCGATTACGGACGCGGAAATTATTCGTACATCAATCCGAGTCGCGAGTGGCAGCAGACCGGGACCGGACTAGGAAAGATCATCGTCGCGCACAACACGATGATGAAAGCGCTCGACGCGGAGAACATCACTTCGTTCCCCACGGCGCCGACCCTTGCAGATGTTGCGCGTTTCGAGTTCTTTGCAAAGTCGACGGCGAAGCAAGAAGGTGTGTGGTTGTTTCGTCGAGGGAAGTTGCGGTTCGCATTACCGATAACCGTCGGGACTAAACCCGCGATCTCGGATTATCTTCCGATCCCATTTGGCACGCCCGGTTTCGCGGCGCCGGTCGAGGAAGTCTATCCGGCGTTGGTTCCGTTCATCACGTTGGCGGACGGAAAGACGTATGCTGCTTCCGACGGGGCGGACGAGATCACGCCGGGCAGTGACGGGAGTTCGCTGCAGATCGTTAACCGAAAGTGGGCGTTGGTCGGAAGCAAGTCTGGCGAGAGATTGGAGAATGGTCTTGCGACCAATGTGGAATGGCAGGTCACTGGAAATAAGCTGACGCGTCGTGAGACGCTCGAGGCGCAAGCGGATGTCGTCATTAAGAAATGGCGTGTCGCTATTCCGACGACCGCGTCGAGAGCGAAGCTTGACGGTCCGCAAAAGTTTTTGATGACAGGTCGAGAAGGTCAACTTGCGATCAGTGCGTCAGGACCGAAGGATCTGCAGTTCGACATCGAGGCTGTTGGCGAAGGGCGTCTCGGTAAAGGTGTCCTCGGCGCGGTCCCGATTCACCTGATCGCGGAGACGGGGGAAAAGAAGTTGTCGAAGGGCGAGAAGATCGTTTGGGAAATTAGTTTCGAGATACTTAAATAAGCACTCATTATGTTAAGCGGGAACATTCAGAAGGAAGCACTGGTGACGGATTGGAGCAAGGTCGCGGTCGAGCAAGTTGCGGACGGGATCAAACGTCAGATGGTTATCGGCGAGAACGTGATGGTATGCCGGTTCTCGTTCGACCCCTTTGTCGTGACCGACGTGCACAGCCATCCTCACGAACAGGTAACACTTGTCGTCAGCGGCAAGGTCCGGTTTACGATCGACGGTCAGCCGGTCATCGCTGCACCCGGCGATGTGCTTCACTTTCCGCCTAACAATCGGCACGGTGCGACGATGCTCGACGAGCCGGTCGTGTTGATAGATATTTTCTCGCCGATCCGCGAAGACTTTCTTGTGGTGCCCGTCGGCGTCGAGCCGAGTGTGTCGAGTAACGGCAAGGATGGCTAGTCGTCCTGCCTTTCGTGTTCTTCTTCGTGTGTTTCGTGGTTAGGCTTTTCTTCGTATCGACGAGATTCGAGTTATCGCGAGTAAAGATAACCACGAACTACACGAAGCACACGAAAAAGAACACGAAGAAGAAATCAATCGGCGAAGGGTTCAACCAGATAGAGATCTCGCCCGGCGCGTTCGACGATCAGGGTATCAGGGTCGCTTGAAAAATGTTCCCGACTGAACGTCCGATAGTCGAGGTAATTGAGATTCACACGACGGCAGGTTTCTTCATCGACTTGCGACGCGAGCGTAATCCGGTAACGCGGAACAAACTTTCCATCGCCGTCCTGACGCCCCGCGTATGAGACATGGGCCAGATGCGCCGCGACACACAAATTGGATTGTAGTTCGCCGGATGCGGCGACGAGATCTTTGACTTGTTCGAGGGGTGCGTAACCACCGAAGCGCTCGATATCCGTCCCGTGGGTTTCTGAAATACATCGAAGCCGCGGTGCGTAGACGATCAATTCGCCGCCTTCCTCGATGACGTTGCCGAGACGATAGCTCGCTTTGCCGCCGAGCCAGAGGTCTTCGTAATGCTCGTCGAGGATGGCGACGACGCGTTTGTAGCGACGGCCCGTATATTTAATGTGCACCTGCCGGCTGACTTCTGCCGCCCGACGCAGCGACGAACGATAGTCGCCGGCAAATAAAGCGTAGGTGCGAAGCCGATCATCGGCATCGCGAGTGTGAACCGATGTGAACGCAATGACGTCGGCCTGAACTTTATCGGCGGCGGCCTCGATCAGGTGACGAGTCGGGGTCTCGATACGCCCGATGATCTTTTCGATCGTTGCGAGAGCCGCGAGCCAGTGTGTTTTGTGAGTGAGTTCGGCACCGGCAACTCCCGGGAAAAAGTACTTTGCTCCACCCGCGAACCCCGCGACTTCGTGCGGGACTGTCGCACCGAAAATAAGAACGACGTCATAGGTTCCCGGAGCGAGAAGCCGGTTGATCGAAAGCGGGATCGGTTCGTCAAAGAGTCCGTTGCTGATCTCGCTGACTTCGTCGCGTGAGAGTTCGCCGATGGTGATGAGTTCACTGTCGTCGTCCCAACGGTGATCGAAGAGTTGTCCGGTGAAGTGTGAAGGCGAGCCGATCTTTTTCAGTTTCTCCTCGTGCGACATCGCCGAGTGAGTCCCTTGTGCGACGAGAGCATCGAACTGTCGATCGCCAAGCGCATCGACCGCCGCGGAAAACAAAATGTGCGTGACGTCGTCTCGGGTTTTGTCGGGAATGATAGCGAGCACGCGAGCATCGAGAGGAACATCGGCGAGCGCGGTTCGAACGATCTCGGACAATTCGTTGTCGGAGAGGTCACTTGTCGGCGATCCGACTCCGGTGATACTTGATTTGTTAAGTCCGTCTCGCATTGATCCGTGTTTTCGGTTTTTTGCGTGTACTCCGTGGTTCCAACCGAGTTAACCACGGAACAAACGGAAAACACGGAACATACAGAAAAGTCGAAATCTGAGACGAATGATATCACGACGAGTTGGGGCTCCTCTTTGCGGTCTCTGCGAGCTCTGCGTGAGATTCGTTTTTGAGACTATTGAGCGGATGTTTCACGCAGAGCTCGCAAAGACCGCAGAGAAGAAGCCGGCGTCGAAATGCCTTCGGCCGACAAGTTTAGAATTTATGTACTCAAAAACTTATTACGCAACCAGCCCGCGAGCACTTCACGGGGCGTCGAATGAAGATCTGCGCGAGCAGTACCTCATCGACGGTCTCTTCGCTGACGGTGAGATCCGTCTTAACTATCTTCACTACGAACGCTTTGTTATCGGCGGCGCATCGCCGGCGGCGGGCAAGCTTTCTTTGCCGGTGCAGACCGAACCAAAGTCGGCAGAAGGAAAACCCTTTCTCGAACGCCGTGAGATGGCGATCGTGAATGTGGATTCAAGCGACGGCGAAGTGACAGTCGATGGAACGTCGTACACGCTCAAACCGAAGGACGGTCTTTACGTTCCGATGGGGAGCGAGGAGGTCACGCTCGAAGGCGCGACGCATTTTTATCTCGCGTCGACGCCGGCTCACGCGCGATTCGACGTCAAGCACATCTCGATCGAGCAAGCGGTCCCGCTTAACCTCGGCTCAACCGAGAACGCCAACGAGCGCACCGTCTATCAATACGTCGTCCCCGCGGTCTGCAAATCGTCCCAACTGCTGCTCGGTCTTACTGAGATGAAGCATGGCAGCGTGTGGAACACATGCCCGCCGCATCTTCACGATCGTCGGTCCGAGATCTATTTCTACTTCGATCTGAAGGAGAAGCATCGCATCATGCATTTCATGGGCGAGCCGGACAACATGCGTCACATCGCGATCGATAACGAGATGGCCGTGGCTTCGCCGCCCTGGTCGATCCACATGGGTGTCGGCACAACGAACTACAGTTTCCTCTGGGCGATGGGCGGGGAGAATCTAGACTACACCGACATGAACGTCCTCGACATCTGCCAGCTTAGATAAAACGTACGACGGGCGGTTAGCCCGTCGATACGGCAAATACGAATGAAACTCATCACGCTCACTCTGCTTCTCGCGGTGCTCGCTCCGACCGCGCAGTTGATCGCACAGGACAATGTCGTCGATAGCGACACGATCTATCGCGACGTGTCGCGGCGCCCGAAGCGTCCGAATGTGGAGGCGAAGGTCGAGGCGTTGCTTCGACAGATGACGATCGAAGAGAAGGTCGGACAGATGACGCAGCTCACGATCGACATGGTCACGAGCGGCGACGATCAGGACGTGAAGATCGACGAAGCGAAACTGCAGAAAGCGATCGCTCAATACGGTGTCGGTTCGATACTCAACGTAAACAACCAAGCGATCTCGCTCGACCACTGGCATCGCATCATCGGTCCGATCCAACAAGCGGCGCAAAAAACGCGTCTCAAAATTCCGGTGATCTACGGCGTAGATTCGATCCACGGAGCGAATTACGTTCAAGGCTCGACACTCTTCCCGCAAGAGATCGGGATGGCCGCGACCTGGAATCCGGTGCTGATGAAACGTTCGGCTGAGATCGCGGCGATGGAGACGCGAGCCGCCGGGATCACGTGGAGTTTCTCGCCGGTACTGGATGTGGGACGCAATCAGGCGTGGCCGAGGTTTTGGGAAACGTTCGGCGAGGATCCGTATCTCGCCA
>DATEOJ010000039.1:0-9666 GCA_035274235.1 Pyrinomonadaceae bacterium | reverse complement strand
CTCACAGGCGTTCTCTACGTCGACGGTGAATATTTCACCGCGACAAAAACGCCGATCGATTTTGTGTGGCAGCCGGATCGTGTCGAACGTCGCTCCGTGTACAAAGGTCTCGAACTAAAGAGCACGATGATCGTGCCGTTCAAGACGATGTCGGTCGCGGTTAAGTTGACTGTGACGAACACGACGAAGGCGCGCCGTAAGACTGAGATCAAGCTTGCGGTGAACGGCGGTGCGTCGAAGAGCGTCAAGCCATGGAACGCGGCGTACTCACCCGGCGAATACGACAACGCGAGAACGGTCGACAACGGGCGAAACGCGGTTCTCTGCAAGGCGGTCAACTCCGAGGCTTTTGTTATTCAAGGAGCCTCGCCAAAACCGGCGAGCCTGCTGCCCGCGTGGATCGTTTACGAATTTGATCTCGCACCGAAGGAATCCGCGTCGATCGTGTTTGTGAATTCGCTCGGCGAGTCCGCTGCGTCGGTTCAGAAGGAATACGATTCGATCGTCAACAGCTTTGACGGGGTCGCGAAGGCGACTACGGACGAATGGAACCGCCAACTAAAAGCGGCCTTCACGCCCGGCAACGACGTCTTCTCGGGCCACGTCCCGACCCTCGTCACTAACGACGACAACTTAAAGCGCATCTATCACTCCGCCGTGATGAGCGCACTTTATTTCCGACGCACGACGCCGCACTCGATTTACGGTACGTCCTACGTCACGCTGATGCCCCGTTATTGGGAGACGACAACGTTTCTCTGGGACATCAGTTTGAGCGCGATGCTGCTCTCGATGCTTGATCCGACGATCCTCCGCGGCATGATGGAGACGTGGATGAAGCTCGACATCCATAAGCATTTCGGTACTGAGTTCCTGACCGGAGCCGGAGTCGGACCGTGGTATTCGGTCAACGATTACGCGATGTGCCGAATGGCGAAGGAATATCTTCGTTGGACAGGCGATCGCGCGTGGCTCGACAAGAAAGTTGGAGAACGAAAAGTTTTTGATCACCTGATCCGTTACGCCGAACACTGGCGCGATCTGAATACCAATGGGCACGGACTCGCCGACTACGGCGGCGTAACAAATCTGCTCGAGGCGGTTTCGAGTTACGTGCATGAGGTCGCGGGTCTCAACGCTGCGAACGTTCACAATCTTCGTTTTGCTGCAGAGCTTGTCGAGTTTAAGGGTGACAAAGGTAAAGGCGCGGCCTATAGAAAAGAGGCCGAAGAACTCGGTCGACGCGTACTCGAGCTCTACGTTCCCGGGAAAGGGATCTGGAAGTGCCGTCTGCCCGATGGAACTTACAACGAGGTCCATCACTGTTACGACTTCGGCACGACGCTGATGAACATCGGCGATATGATGTCGGCTACGCAGAAGAAGGAGATCGTCGAGTTCTTCACGCGCGAACTTCAAACGCCGACCTGGATGCGTGCTCTTTCGACGCGCGATCTCGATGTAACTTTCAGCACGCGTCCCGACCATCAATGGACCGGAGCATATTGTTCCTGGCCTGCACTCGCGTTGAGCGGACTATACGCCGCGGGTGCCGTCGATGTCGGATTCGAATGGATGAAAGGACTGGCGAGGACGAGCATGCAGGGTCCGTATGCCCAGGCGCACTTTACCGAGAGTTTCTATACGCCGGAATCAAATGGAGCCGCGACGAAAGCACCATCGGATCAGCCGTACATCAACGACTGGGCGTGCGTGTCGGGGTGCAACTATCTCGAGCCGATCGTCGATTCGGTGTTTGGCGTGGACGCCGGTTTGTTTGGCACGATCACCGCGAAGCCACAGTTTGGAAAACTCGATCCGCGTGCGGAGTTGCGAAACATCAACTACCAGGGCAAGCGGTACGTGGCAGATAAGAACGGCGTGCGTCCGGCCTAATTCCATTCGAGCTTTCCTGTTCCGTGTCTTTCGGTGTGTTCCGTGTTTTCCGTGGTTAGGCTTTACTGTGAGGCCTGGGCACGTCGGATGAAAACACGGAACGCACTGAAGGACACGGGACGAAGACAAGGACGGTTAAGCTGAGTATGTCGTTAAGGAATCTGCACTTGAAACTACGGTTATTGACCATCATGCTCGTGGTGTTATCTGCGGCGTGGTCGGTCTATTCACAACAGTCGACAACAACATCGCTGCTGACGATCGGTGATCGTTACTGGATGCAGCCGGACGTTGTCTACGGCAGCGCGAACAACACTCCGCTCAAGCTGGACGTCTGGTATCCGCGCGACAATCCGAAGCCGACACCGACGATCGTTTACATTCATGGCGGCGGTTGGATCTTCGGTTCGAAGGAAGGCGCGGTCTATCAACTTCTGCCGTATCTCGAACGCGGCTGGCGGGCGGTTAACGTCGAATATCGAATGGCGGGGAACTCGCTCGCACCGGGTTCGGTCGAGGACACGCGTTGCGCGCTGCGTTGGATATTTCGCAACGCGAAGCAGTATAACTTCGACACGACGAAGATCGTTCTGACAGGTCATTCGGCAGGCGGTCATCTTTCGTTGATCACCGGTATGCTTCCCGATGGAACGCCGCTCGATAATCGCTGTTATGGCGATGCAAAGTATGGCGATGTTCCGATGAAGGTCGCGGGGATCGTAAACTGGTATGGCATAACGGATGTCAACGATGTGATCGCGGGACCGAATGTTAAGAACTACGCCGCGATGTGGATGGGTTCGATGCCGAACGCGGCCGAGGTCGCGAAAAGCGTTTCGCCGCTGACGTATGTTCGTCCGGGTCTGCCGCCGATCATCACGATCCACGGCGACAAAGACGACGTCGTGCCGTACACGCACGCGACGCGTTTGCATGAGCAACTCGAGAAGACCTCGAACGTGAACAAACTGATCACCGTCAAAGGCGGCGGACACGGAATGTTCAACCAGCCGGAATACGTAATGGCGTATGACGAGATCTGGAAGTTTTTGAAGGCGAATAAGGTGATCGAGTAGCGTTGTGGCCGGCGGGTATTAGCCGCAGATCACGCAGATGACGCAGATTTTTTAGTGGTGTTTCGTGTGGTTCGCGTATTCCGTGGTTTATCCTTTTAGAAGACCGACCACAAAACACACGAACCACACGAAACGGCGCGAAAGAGGCCGGGATCAGAAACCGCTGTTCAAACGAAAGAGGAAGTAAAAGGAATCTGCGCGATCTGCGTAATCTGCGGCCAAAAGAGCCAATCACCCCGGCACTGAAGTGAACCAATGAAGATTACCGATATAAAAGCGACGACGGTCACTGTTCCTTTGGAGGCTCCGCTGCGGCATGCGGCGGGATGCCATTGGGGGCGGTTTGTGCGAACGATCGTCGAGGTTGAGACGGACGAGGGAATTGTCGGTCTTGGTGAGATGGGCGGGGGAGGCGAGTCGGCGGAAGCGGTATTTCGCGCGATGAAGTCTTATCTTGTCGGTCACGATCCGGCGCGTCTTGAGGAGATGCGATTCAAGATCGCGAATCCGACTGCGTCACTCTACAACAACCGAACGCAGATTCTCGCGGCGCTCGAGTTCGCGTGTCTCGACATCATCGGTCAGAAGTGGGGCGTGCCGGTCTACGACATACTCGGCGGAAAGCTTCAGGACAAGGTTCCGTTCGCATCGTATCTATTTTTCCGTTACCCGAATCCGAAGGATGGCAGCGGCGAGGTCCGCACAGTCGATCAACTCGTCGCGCACGCGAAGGACTTAAAGACGAAACACGGATTCACAGCGCACAAATTGAAGGGCGGTGTGTTTGATCCGGTCTATGAACTCGAGTGTTATCGCGCAGTCGCGGCCGAACTCGGCACCGATACGCGAAGCGGCGACTCGTTTCGTTTTGATCCGAACGCGGCATGGTCGACCGAGCAAGCGATCTGGTTCGGACAACAGATCGAAGACATCAACAACGACTATCTCGAGGACCCCGTCTTCGGTTTGCACGGCATGCGTCGGACGCGTGAGAAGGTGCGAATGCCGCTCGCGACAAACACGGTCGTCGTAAACTTCGAGCAACTTGCGGCGAACGTCCTCGACACCGCTTGCGATGTGATCCTTCTCGACACGACGTTCTGGGGCGGCATCCGTCAGTGTGTAAAGGCTGCAGGTGTCTGCGAGACTTTCCAACTCGGCGTCGCGGTTCATTCGTCGGGTGAGTTGGGGATCCAACTCGCGACGATGCTGCATCTCGGTGCGGTTATCCCGAATCTCGCGTACGCGGCCGACGCTCACTATCATCACCTGACAGACGACGTCATCGAAGGCGGTTTGATGAAGTATGAAGGCGGCGCGATACGTGTCCCGGGTGGACCGGGTCTCGGTGTGAAGCTCGATCGCGAGAAGGTCGCGGAGTACGCGGAGTTGTACAAGCGTCTCGGCGGTTATTCATACGACCAGGATCCGCTCAGGCCGGGTTGGACGCCGACGGTTCCGAATAATAGATGGGCCGATCCGAAGGACGCACGTAAGCCGGAGATTCCGTTTTAAGTTATGAAGCAGTTTTTACGAAGAGGAGCAGTTCTTGTCCTGCTCGCCTTATTCTGTTCGCCGGCTGTGTTTCCCCAGTGCGAGATCACGGTTGGAAAGGGAGAGTCGGCCACGGAGTGGAACGAGATCTTCACGCGAAACGGCCCGGGTTGGACCGGTGCGGATACGACCGTCTCGCTCCAGTTGCCCAACGGCGATTCGGCGTTCTTTTTTTCCGACTCCTATATCGCGGAGGATCCCGCAAAGCCCGGCGACGGATCGGCGAATACGAACGCGGCTGGCTTGAGAACGCGGACGCCCAACTGCCTTCCGCCCTTCTGCGGTCCTGCACCCGAAGTGATCCACTACGTTTATAACAGCGTCGTCATTCGATCGAAGGATGGCAAGACGATGAGAACGGTAACCGGGCCAAAGGACAAGAACGGCTACTCGACTTCATTCTTCAAGCCAAAGAGCGACGATCCGCACCACATGTACTGGCTCGGCGATCCGATCCTCGTCGATGTGGCCGGCAAGAAAAAGATCTGGATATTTCTGAACGAGTGGGACGTGGCTCGCCCTTTCGATAAGAGCTTTTGGATTCGATATCGAGCGCAGGCGATCGCACAGATCGATCCGGATACATTCACCCTCGAGAAGATCGTCGATCTGAAGAACAAAAACGACGAAGCGGTCTGGGGTATTTCGGTCTGGCTCAACGAGAAGAACGAGCTTTACATCTGGGGCATGCGGAACGAGGGCGATCTCAAGGTCGCGAAAAAGTCGACGGTCGATCTCGCGAATAAGTACAAGAAACTTTACGTCGCAAAGACCGACGCGTCGAAGGGCCTCGACGCCGTAACGGATCTAAAGAATTGGACAGCGTGGGACGGGAAGTCTTTCAACAAGGACCTCGGTAAGCGAAAGTCGATAATCCCGGACGCGGACAGCATCAGCGACGAGCTAACCATTCGCCGTCTTAACGTCAAGGGGAAACCGTTGTTCGTGATGGTGACGTTCGATACGGCAGTCGGCTACTCGGATTGGAAGGACCTTTATCTCTACTCCGCGTGCGAACCGCAAGGGCCGTTCACGACCAAGCATCATTTCTATCGAACCCCGACCGCCGGCCAGACCAAATTGCCGGGCATGACGGATGGACAGTCCCTCCAGTCCGGGCTGAGCGTCTACAATCCGCACATGCATCCCCAATTAATTGAGAACGGCAAGATGCTCGTGTCGTACAACAGCAATCTGCCGTTTGGCTCAAAGCCCGGCGATTCGATCTATGCCGACTTCTACCGTCCGCGGTTTGTGTGGGTCCCGATCGAAGGTCTGCAGAAATAGATGAGACTAGTTGCTTTTACCTTAAAGAACGAATCGCAGTCAGGCGAGCGCACATACCGGATCGGCGTATTGATTGATGGCGAAAAGATCGCTGACTTTACTCCGTCTTCGAGCGGAGTGCTGGCGACCGAGCTCCTGCGATTCTATGACCTCGATTCAAATTTTGTGACCGTAGCCATGGACGCGATCGAGGACGGACGCGTTCCGTTGATCGATGTCGCTGACGTCAAGCTCGAGGCGCCCGTGCCGCGTCCCGGCAAGATCATTTGCATCGGTCTCAACTATCGCAACCATGCGGTCGAAAGCGGGATGGACATCCCGAAGTCACCGATCATCTTTTCCAAGTTTCAAACTTGCGTAGTCGGTCCGGAAGATCCGATCCGTCTGCCGGCTGGAAGTGAACAGGTCGATTACGAGGCCGAACTTGCTTTCGTGATCGGACGTCGTGCGTCTAAGGTGAAAGCGTCGGACGCGATGGACTACGTGTTTGGCTATACGAATTTCAACGACGTCTCCGCACGCGACTTTCAATTCGCCGACGGCCAGTGGCAACGTGGAAAATCGTGCGACACGTTCGCCCCGATGGGACCGTTTGTCGCGACGCGAGATGAGATCGCGGATCCGCACAACTTGCGCATATCGTTCCGACTGAACGGCGAGACGCTTCAAGATTCGACAACTGCAGAACTCATTTTTGGGATCCCGGAACTGATCGAGTTTTTATCCGCGAGCATCACTCTCGAACCAGGCGATGTGATCGCTACCGGCACGCCGCCGGGCGTTGGCTTTGCGCGAAAACCACCGATCTTTATGAAAGACGGTGACGTCGCGGAAGTTGAGGTCGACGGTTTGGGGGTCTTGGAGAATCCGGTTACCTGGTCGTAAGACGATTTGTTTTCTCCGTGCCTTTCAATGGAGTAAAGCGGTCTCAGTTTGAGAAAAGCGCTCATTGCGATGACGCTCCGCTAGGAGCGAAATGTTTCTAGAAGTTAGTCCGAAAGACGCCAACGCTCCGTAGGAGCGTAACGATGATGCGACTCCTCCGGAGCCGGGTTCTGTGGGGAATGACCTCTACAAACATTTGGCTCCTCCGGAGCAAAGCCGAAGTCATCGTTGGACCGGAAATGTTGTATGTTTAACCTCAAAGGAAAAAACGCGCTTGTAACAGGCGCAGCTTCCGGCATCGGTGCGGCGACCGCACGTACGCTTGCGAAGGCCGGTGCGAAAGTCTACCTGGGCGACGTCGATTTCAAACGCGGGATCGCGGTATCGGACGACATCGTAAGCGAGGGTTTTGCGTCCGAGTTCGTTGAGCTGGACCTGGCCGATCGCGAATCGTGTAACGCTGCAGCGGCGATGATCCACACCAACGATGGTCGACTCGATATTCTTGTGAACAACGCCGGCGTCGGTCACGTCGGGACGATACTAGAAACTACATCTGAAAACCTCGATCGGCTTTTCGCCGTCAACGTGCGGGGCATGTTCGATCTGACCAAGGCGTTTATCGAACGAATGATCGAACGGAAGTACGGAGTGATCATCAACGTCGCATCGATCGGCGGAGTTGTCGCGATCCGCGAACGCCTCGCATATTGCACGACGAAGTTTGCCGTCGTTGGCTTTACGAAATGCCTTGCACTTGACCACGCGATGCAGGGAATCCGGGCAAACTGTGTCTGCCCCGGTCGAGTTGAAACCGAGTTTGTGCAGAAGCGGATCGCGGAGTATCCGGATCCAAAGAAGGCCTACGAAGAAATGGCCGCGTCGCAAGCGGTCGGACGTATGGCGACTCCCGACGAGATCGCCGCCTGTGTTCTCTATCTCGCCAGCGACGAAGCCGCGTTCGTAACCGGCACCGCCCTCGAGATCGACGGCGGGTTTAGTGTCGGGAAGTAGCTAGCCTGCGGAACTCGCTCTATCAACCGAAATGAAAGCTCTCATCGAATCCGCAGCAGAACCTTGCTCGATCGCGCGTTCTCTACACACAGCTTTCCTTCCGATCTTGGTTCCACTGCGGTCTCAGCGTCCAGGTAATACTCGTCCATCGAAAGTTCGGTAAGCAGGTCTCGCGTCATGTTGATCGCCCACATTGTGTCTTGCACTCGAAGCCGGTTGAGATCAACCGTAAATTGAAGACTTGCTTGTTTCTCAAGCACCAGCGCTTCCGGCATCTCCTTTATCTGGTCTTCTGGCATCAGGCCAAGATATTTTTCAGTCCGCTTAATTCGAGCTTCGTTAGCTCCGATTTTCAGCATAGTGAATATCGGGGCATATCTAAGTTGCAAGCGTTCGTCGGTAAGGTTATCGACCTCTACTGTGATAAGAACTGGAGAGGCTTTCTTAACCTCGAATTTTTTCAAGCTGTACTCCCTGATTGCGGAGGGAATGCTGACCCGGATACAAGGTCGCGAAAGCGCTTCGACCTTCTCTTGCCCGCACACACCCGAAACCATAATCAACAAGAGGCAAACAATTCGTGCGACTGGATTGTTCAGTATTTTCATGGGGAGCTTCTTTCGGCGACGGCTACTGACCAATGACCAATGACGAATCACTGACCACCGACAACTACTTTTTCGCCTTCATTTCCCAAAGCACGTTGATGATAACCCATTTTCCATTCACCTTTCCCATGTGCATATAGTCGACCCAATCACGCATTTCGAGTTTCACGGTCGCGGAACTGCTCATGAGGTCGAGGATCGTTACGTCCTTCTGCTGTTCGGCCTTCGCGGTCTGCTTACCTGACCCGCCGCGGGTTCCCTGCACAAGCGTGAGGGCGGTCATGTTCATTACCGCGCTCTGCCCCTGGGGATTCGTTCGAACGATTCGTTTCGCGAGATCCGGGCTGAGTGCGCTTTCCATTTTATCGGCATCGCCCTCGTACCAGCCTTCGGCGTAGTTGAGAGCGGTGCGTTTGATTGCGTCTTGTTCGCTCGTTGCTTGTTGACCAAGTGCCGCGATCGACGCGAGGGCGATCATTAATAAGGTCGAGAATGTTCTTAGTTTCATAGTGAACCAATTATCGCCACATTTTGGTTAAGGCAAAATGATCTGTGATAGGTAGTGGTCAAAGTGCGACAAGCGGTAAGAAGCGACGTGCGACCAGCGGTCAAGCTCTTCTTTGCGGCCTAGCGTCTTTGCGTGAAAATGATTGTTCACGCAAAGACGCTAAGCCGCAAAGAGGAACATATTGTCGCGCTATTCATACAAGTAGACGTTCATCCCGATCTTCGTCATCTTGAAAAATCCCGGGTCGGCGAAACGCGGGATGCGGACGCAGCCGTGACTCGCCGCATATGGCGGAATGGAGTTGCTCCCATGGATCGCGAGACCGCCGAGGAAGTAACTTGGATTGTAGAGCAGCCCGAGGGATGACTTTTTTACCCCATTGATCTTCAGACCGATCGCGAATGTTCCTCTCGGCGTGTGCGCGGTCTTCCACTGTCCCTCGTCACGAAACTTCTTCTCGTTGCCGGTTGAGACAGGCAGGATCTTCGTTACAATACCGGCGTCGTCGACAAAGAAAAGCACCTGGCGTGTAAGATCGATCTCAACGTGAGATGGTCCGGTCGGGTTCTTTGCTTCCGGTGTCTTTGCCAAACGAAGCGCCGGAATGTCGGTCGCTCTCATCACACCGGTTCGCTTCAGACCTTCAACTTTTTGAAAGGCCATGATGGCGTGTCTAGTCGATGCGTCTGCTCTGCCATCGGCTCTTGTGATCCAGTAGCCAAGACTCGAGAGACGTCGCTCAACTTCGAGCATCTGGTTTGTCGAGAGGGTTGATGCCGCGACCGGCAAAGCGAAGCAAAACGTGACGACAATGATCAGGAGCCGAAATAATACTCTT
>DATEOJ010000038.1:0-4112 GCA_035274235.1 Pyrinomonadaceae bacterium | reverse complement strand
AACCTCCGGTCAAACTCGCGTCTACCCGAGACGCCTTCAGGGAGTTTTCGACTAAGGACGTAGTCAATGATAGCGACGACGACAAGCAGGCCGTCGAACAAAAACGTGACTGTCCGCAGCATCGGCAGCTGCCATGAAACGGACAGCGGGATCAGACCGGCGGCGAAGAGGATGAAGAAGAGTCGTGAGAAAACGAACCGCATCGATGCGGAGATTATAACCGGAGTTTCCCACATCATCGACCTGTCAATAACCACATTGCCAAAGTTCGGGCATTATGTTTCATTAATGCAGCGTCTATGACGACGAACCCCGAGACCCTTATCAACCGTACCCCGACATACGCCGACGCCGCGATCTTTCGCGGCAAGACGCTGCTGCTTCAGCTCCGACGTGCTGTTGTCGACATGACGGGTCCTCGCGTCGGTCGTCACTCGGTCGGGAAGTCGCTAAAGGATGAGCAGGTGATCGCGACTTCAACGACACGACTCTGGACGGAGAACGAACCGCAGGAACGATTTCTCGTCGCGGGTAAGATCCACAATCTGCGCATCGCCATCAAACGACTCGATGGCATCGAGGTACCAGCCAACGCGATATTTAGTTTCTGGAAGCACATCGGACGCGCGAGCCGTCTGAAGGGGTTTGTCGCGGGTCGCGAGTTGCGCGAAGGCTGCATCATTCCGAATGTCGGCGGCGGTCTTTGCCAACTCTCAAACGCTCTGTACGATGCCGCGCTGCAAGCAAACTTCGACATCATCGAACGCCACGCACACACGCAGGTCATCGCCGGTTCGCTCGCCGAAAAGGGAAGGGACGCGACAGTGTTTTGGAATTACGTCGATCTGAGATTTCGTTCGACCAACGCATTTCGTGTC
Source organism: Pyrinomonadaceae bacterium (assembly GCA_035274235.1). Taxonomy (GTDB): domain Bacteria; phylum Acidobacteriota; class Blastocatellia; order Pyrinomonadales; family Pyrinomonadaceae; genus OLB17. Next base: position 3,234 of record DATEOJ010000038.1, on the reverse strand, counting down.
GAAGCAAAACTGACGACCGACGAACTCGTGATACGGTTTCGCGGTTTGCGCGGCGACGCTTCATCCAGAAAAGAGATCTCGATCCCGATCGCGACTGCGGAAGCGAGGTCGTGTGCGACATGCGAGGTGGGCGACTGTCACCGCGTCGTCGACTCCGATAAGCATGCGGGTTTTGGTCGCACTGCGTTTCTCGTCGACGAGTACTCGTCTGAGTTCGACCGTCACATTCAAACGAATCGCGAATCGAACGATCGTCTACTGATCCCTCTCGACGGCCGCCGCTTTCGAAAAGAAAACTACGCGTGGACGACGCGCGGATTCTCGGCGGTTCGGCAAAGCCTTGCGGTTACGGCGAGGCGTTCGTACACTTCGCGAAAATTGGCGCAGCAGGGTGCGGCAAGACAGTTGAACCTGCTTCGGATGTACGAGCAGCTCGCTGACTCGTACGCTAGGCACCTCACCTACGACGTTACCCATGTTGTCGTCCAACAGAACCTCCTTCCGTTTCTTTGGAAGAAAGGTCATCTCGGCGGACGCACGTTTGATGTGTTGATGTCGTCGCTCCCGATGCACGAGATTCAAAAGCGGCTCGACACCGCTTTCGCTCTTCACCCGGAAAGCAAGACGCTCGGCGATTTCCGCGCCGATCCGGAATTGCTCGCCAGCGAACGCGATGCATTACGCGCCGCACGCCGCGTCATAACACCTCATTCTGGAATCGCATCACTGTTCCCAAACCGCGGGATACGGATCGAGTGGCAGATGCCAGCCGTCCGGTCGCGTGAAGCGGTGCAAAACGCAAAGCCGATTGTCGTGTTTCCGGCTTCGACCGTCGGTCGCAAGGGCTGTTACGAACTTCGTGACGTACTTCGTGGTCGTGATGTGAAGCTTATCTGTCTCGGTCCGATGATCGAAGGCGCCGACTTTTGGAACGGCTACGATATGGAACGCGGGACGCCAAACTGGCTCGAGATCGCTGACCTTGTCGTGCTCCCCGCGTTTGTCGAACACCGTCCGACACGCCTGCTAATGGCGGCGTCGGCGCGTGTTCCCGTCATTGCGACGCACGACTGCGGGGTCGATGGGGTTGACGGCATCGTGTCCCTTCCGGCCGGTGATATTGACGCCTTGCAACGAGCAGTCGACGCCGCGCTCAGCCGCTAGTAAAAACTTCCCCAGCCGAAGCAACTAAAACGCCTTTTACCTGCACAAAGGGTTAGGCACGGTTCCTTTTATGTTCTACGCCAGGTCATTCCTACTCTTTGTCACGTTGTTCGTGTGCTGTGCAGGAGTATTTGCACAGGAGGCGGATCCTTCGACCGCAAAAGTTAGCGTCGCCGAGATATATCTTGCGAAGGACGACGGCAATGGCCAGGCCGGGGAACCGGTGAGCTCTTTTGAAACGACCGACGTGCCGATCTACTGCGTTGTAAAGCTCGACTCGGCGGAGTCGGTGACGGTCAAGATGCAGCTCGTCGCCGTGAGCGTCGCCGGCGTTAAGCCGGGGACAAAAGTGGTCGCGACGACTTACACGACAAAAGATCTTCAGGACCGCGTGAATTTTTCGGGCAGGCCGCAGGGTCAGTGGGTCGCAGGGCGATATCGAGTGGACATCTATATCGAGGATGTTCAGGTCGCTAGCCGCGAGTTCGCTGTCCAACGAGCGACGCAAGCAAAGCCTGCGAACAAGCCGGCAGAGAAATCGAGGCTCGCCGGTCCGGTAAAACAGAGTTAGATCCTCACAACCTCGAGTAGCTTAGAACTTTGCGGGATGCCTGAGCATCCCGCCTTTTTTTGTTTCTGCCGCAGGCAGCCGGCTCTTCGGGCTTAGCCCGCATGATGAGCGGAAAGGCTCTGCCTTTCCGTGGCGTTCCAAGGTATTCCGAGGCTAGGCCTCCACGACAGCGGCGAAGCCGCGCTAGAAGTGTAAGGCAGGGTCGGAAAGGCAGAGCCTTTCCGCTCATCATGGCGGCAAAGCCGCGAAGAGCCCTTTCCGCTCGTCATGGCGGCAAAGCCGCAAAGAGGGCTTTCCGCTCATCATGGCGGCGAAGCCGCGACTCACTCGCGGTCTTGTGCACTCTCCAACAACGCTCGAATCTCATCAAGCTTCTCAATCGCTGCTTGCTCGCCGAGCTCGATCAACTCGTCTCGCTTCGCGATCTCATCCGGTCGTATGTGAGCGATCGGAGGTTCGATGACGATGTCCGCGCGATAGTGTTGGTTCTTCGACGCAGTGCGAAGCATCATCATCGCCGACTGAAAAAACATCCCGACCAACGTATTCGGACGTCCCCAGTTGATCGAACCCGATGTCAGCAGATCCACCGCGATCACGATATCGGCTCCCATGTCGCGGACCGTCTTCGTCGGCATCGGCGTCACAACTCCGCCATCGACCAACGCCCTTCCCTGCGAATCCTCCACCGGCAAGAACACGCCCGGGATCGCGCAACTCGCACGGATCGCATCGACCATGTCACCTGTCTCGCTGAGGACGACCTCGGTTCCCGTCTCAAGATCGCATGCGACAGCGGCAAACGGGATCTTGAGTTCTTCAAAACGCGTGGCTGGGAAACTGTCGGAGATGAGCTTGGTTAGCGGTGCGTTTGTAAGCACGCCGCGTGGTGAGTAAGAGAATCCTGACACTGCGAACCAACTGATCTTCTTTCCAACCTCAATGATCTCGTCGACCGTCAGTCCGGCCGCGTACGCCCCGCCGACAAACGATCCGGCCGAGCATCCGGCGATGAGGTCGATCGGGATATCGTTCGCGACGAGTGCACGCAATACGCCGACATGAGCGAACCCACGTGCTCCGCCGCCTGAGAGTGCTAAGCCGACTTTTCTATCTGACATAACAAGGAGTCTTCAACCGAAGAATGGTGCCCGCGAAAATACGCGAAAGGGCACGAAAGGAAACCCTTGCCCGCTAATAACGCTAATATCGCGAATGAGTCCCATCCGTATTAGCGTCATCCGCGATATTAGCGGGCAAAAAGTTTTCTCCGGGTCTTCCGCGGCAAAATCTTTCTCGCGTCCTTTCGCGTATTCCGCGGGCGGTTCTGTCGTTACCCCGACGGGCGTAACTTCACTTTGTTGATTTTACGCGACCGCTATGGAAAACTTAAGCACCATCGAATGACTCCGCAGGAATCCCTTTCGAAAAATAATGAACATGACGCGGGCGGCAAGAGGATCTGTCCGGTTTGTTCGCGCCTGACCGCGGACCCTTTT
>DATEOJ010000037.1:0-3110 GCA_035274235.1 Pyrinomonadaceae bacterium | reverse complement strand
CAGCAGCGTCGATAGCCTTGTTGACCGCATCGGTGTCGAGCACTTTGCCGTCGCCTTTCGCACCAAAGCCTCGGACGTTATAGAAAGGCGCGCTCGTCTGCGAATGTGCGACGACCGCGACGAGCAGAAGAATAAAGAAAGAAACTGAGACTCTCATTTCCCGACAACTGAAACTTCGCGACTGTTTGAAATCTTGACCGCATCGCCCGTCTTCGTTTTTAGCGTTACGTTCTTTAGCGTCCAGTTCGACGCATACTCGATTGACCCCGGCTGATTCCCTTCGGCAGTGACGTTAGAAAAACTCACATTCTCGATGTACTTCTCCGGCAAACCTGCCGCGGTAAAGATTCGATCCGCACCGATGATCTCGACATTCTCGATCGTGATATTTCGGAACTGGCAATAACCTTTCTCGACCGGCATCACCGGCGTGTTCATGACCTTCCAGTAGTCCGGAACGTCCTTCATGCCCGCGGGTATCGTCGCGTAGCTGTAACCCGGATTCCAGTTCAGCGTAAAAGTGAATGGCAGCGGAACGTTTTCCAGTTTCAACCCGCGAACGATGACGTCCTCGACATAACCGCCGCGCGTCTTTGCCGACTTAAACCGAACTCCTTCCTTCGTACCAATCCCGCGATTGTTGAGCGCCGCGACGTGACGAATTCCGCCGGACGTTTCGCTCCCGAAAGAGATCACGCCGCCGCCGCGTCGGATCAGGTTGTCGCGGATAAAGACGTATTCGGTGGGACGCCCGACGCGGAGCCCGTCAAAATCACGACCCGCCTTGAGACAAATATCGTCGTCGTTGTTGTCGATGTCGCAGTTCTGCACGAGCACGTAGCTCGAGGAATCGATATCAACGCCGTCCGTGCTCGGGCCGCCGTTGTCGCTGATCTTTATGCCGTCGATGGTAACGTGGTCCGAGTACAAGATCTGCACGGTCCAAAAGCCGGAGCGTTTGAGACTGACATTCTCGACCGTCACATCCGAAGAACGCGCGATCACCATCAATCGCACCCGCTCCGCGTCGTAGTCCGACGCCCAACGCAATCCTTTCGGTTCGTACTCTCGTCGTAGGGCCCAGTATTTGTCCCACCACTTTTTACCGTGTCCGTCGATCGTCCCCGCGCCGGATATCTTTACGTTCGTCGCGTCATTGACATTGATCAGAGCTGACGGCCAGGTCATTTCGATGCCCGCCACGCGAGTTGGGGCCTGGGGATAATCACTGTCGTCCTGACTTCCGAGCAGGGTAACCCCTTCGCCGACACGCAACTCGACGCCCTTCTTGAGAAACAATGCGCCTGTTACGTACTCGCCTCTCTCGAACGTGACGACACCGCCGCCCTTCCGGAAACATTGGTCGATCGCCTTCTGGATCGCAGCGGTGGATTTTAGTCCTGCGTTTGGTTTTGCTCCGGACGAATTGGCGGAGCAGCTTCGCTTCGATTTTGGTGCGGTTCGAGCGCCGGTCTGTTTAGTCCAGGATGGAAGGGTTTCATCGGTTGACTGTTTCCCCGTCTGACCGTTGCCATTCAATGCGCACGCTGTCATGAAGGCCAACAGCGTGAGAATCAGATGCGCATTTTTCATGACGGAGGCTAGCGAACGGAGAATGCGTAGATCGTCGTCTGCGTGTATTTCTTTCCGGGACGCAAAACCGTCGAGGGAAAGTTCCGATGGTTTGGCGAATCCGGAAAATGTTGAGTCTCGAGACAGAAACCTGAGCGATGCGGGTACGACTTGCCGCCCTTTCCCGGCACCGATCCGTCGAGGAAATTTCCCGAGTAGAACTGGATACCAGGCTCAGTAGTTAAGACTTCCATCACACGCCCGGTCGTCGGCTCAAAAACTGTTGCCGCAAGCTCGACTCCATTTCCTTTTCTTGTAAGGACCCAATTGTGATCGTAGCCCTTACCGAACGCTAGCTGTTCGTGGTCTTGCCCGATCCGATCTCCTATCGCGGTCTCCTTCCTGAAGTCGAACGGCGTGCCGGTCACATCGGCGAGAACTCCGGTCGGGATAGAACCCTTATCGGTCGGAGTGTAACGATCGGCGTTGAGCGTGAGTCGATGATTGAGATTGTCCCCGCCGCCCGCGAGATTGAAATATGAATGATGCGTGAGATTGACGACCGTCGCCTTATCGGTGGTCGCTGAGTACACGATCTTAAGTTTGTTATCTTCCGTGAGTGTGTAGACAACCTTCACTTTCAGATTACCGGGATACCCTTCTTCACCATCGACGCTCAAGTAAGTTAACTCGAGGTTCGCGCCGTTCTTGTCGGTCGAAGGTTTACCGGTCCAAACGACTCGGTCGAAACCTTTTACACCACCGTGAAGATGGTTCTCGCCGTTGTTCGTCGCGAGCGAATACTCGTGCTTGTCGAGTGTGAACTTTCCTTTGGCAATGCGGTTGCCGTAACGACCGATCAATGCGCCGAAGAACGCGGTATGGCGTTCGTAGTCTGCGATCGAATTGAATCCGAGGACGACGTCGCCGAGTTTGCCTGACTTGTCGGGAACCTTCAGCGAGACGACCGCACCGCCATAGGTGATGATCGTCGCTTCTGATCCGCGGCTATTCGTGAGCGTGTATATCTCGACCGACTTCCCGTCCTTCGTGTTGCCGAACGGAGCCTTGCCGATTTTCGGTTGTGAGTACGCATCCATGGTCATCACGACGCTCCAAAGGAGGATCGGCAGAACCAGGACTGTCAAAACATTCCGTTTCATAAGATCGAGCCGACCTTGAAGAGGTCTGTAAAAGCGGGCTGGGTGCGAAAAAGATAACATAGCCAGACCCCTTATAGAAAGGGTGATTAACCGATTAACTGCCATTGCCGCCTGGCCCGGGTTAGGCTAAAGTTGCAGAGACAAATTACCCTTCGATATGACTTGGGAAGAACGCTGGCATCCACTCCGTGAAGAATGGGTCGTCGTCGCCGCACATCGACAGGACCGGCCATGGAGCGGCGAAAAGATCGCGACAAAAGAAACGGTGCTACCGGAGTACGTCGCCGATTGCTATCTATGCCCGGGCAACGAGCGCGTCAGCGGAAAGGCCAATCCCAACTACGAACAGATATTCGTTTTTGATAACGATCATCC
>DATEOJ010000036.1:0-9761 GCA_035274235.1 Pyrinomonadaceae bacterium | reverse complement strand
GCCGGTATCACTTGTTGTGGGAATGACCGGACGTTTATCCTGTCTTACAATCGAAAGGATCTCAGTCATAACGTCAAGGAGTCGTTAATGGTGTCAAAGTATATCAGAAGTATCGTTGCCGTAATTGTCGTTTTCGCGGGTGCAGTTCTAGGTCAAACTGCGTCACCTTCTGGCCCTGCACTTCCCGCCGTCGCCCCATTCAGTAAGCCATCAGTCACGCGAATCGAGCCAAGCTCATTGCCAAAGCCGTTCGACTCGAAAAGCACGACCCGACCATCAAAGAGCATCCCGCAACCGGTCGGTGCGACCCTAAATTTACCCAGGGGATTCAAGATCAATGTCTTTGCCGAAGGCAACTTTCGCGAACCGCGCTGGATGACGCTGGCGCCAAATGGCGATGTGTTCCTCGCCGACTCACGTGCAAATTCGATCATCGTTCTTCGCGATAAGAATAAAGACGGCGTCGCGGAGGAACGTTTTGTTTTTTCGGATAAGCTTGCGCAGCCGTTTGGGATGGCGTTTCACAAAGACTGGTTCTATGTTGCGAACACCGACTCGGTCGTCCGTTTCAATTACAAGAGTGGCCAGACCGCGGCTACCGGCGAACCCGAGAAATTGGTTGAATTGACACCCGGTGGATACAACCAGCACTGGACGCGGAATATCTTGTTCTCACCCGATGGAACGAAGATGTTTGTCTCGATTGGTTCGGCGACGAACGTGAGTGTCGAAGCAGATCCGAAGCGCGCGGCGATCTCCGTTTACGATCCGGACGGAAAGAATCATCGAATTTACGCGGGCGGACTCCGAAATCCCATCGGACTCGCGTGGAACCCGAAGACCGGCGAGCTTTGGACAGCGGTTAACGAGCGCGACGGTCTCGGCGACGATCTTGTTCCCGACTACGTGACATCGGTCAAGGATGGCGGCTTCTACGGCTGGCCATATTCGTACATCGGACAAAACGAGGATCCGCGTCGCAAGGGCGAGGCCGCCGATCTCGTTAAGAGATCGATCGTCCCCGACGTCCTCCTCACCTCGCACTCCGCCGCGCTCGGAATCCTTTTTTATCAAGGCAAGATGTTTCCGAAGGAATATCAAGGCGATGCGTTTGTCGCGCTGCACGGTTCGTGGAATCGCGCAAAGATGACAGGCTTCAAGGTGATTCGCGTGCGATTCAAGGATGGAAAGCTTGTCGGTAACAGCTACGAGGATTTCGTCTCGGGTTGGCTTCCAGATGAAAACTCAAACGAAGTCTGGGGCAGACCGGTAGGCCTTGTCGTAGCCGCGGACGGATCTCTACTCATCACCGACGACGGCGGCGACAAGATCTGGCGAGTGAGTTACGGGAAATAGCTGCGATACGGGTCTATTCGTTTCCGAGTCGGTTGCAAAACCCGCTTAGCATCTTCTTAACTTCGACGATCTTTTCCGCGTAGTGCGTGTGCTGTGGCTCCGCGAGCATCGCAAGATCGAACGATAGTAAAGCATAGTATTCAAGCCGGTTCGCACTGGCAAACGCCGCACCCAGGTCTCGGGAAAACTCAGCATCGCTCGCTTTACCAGAACCTTCGGCGATGTATCCGGGAATATCGACACTTGCTTTACGAAGCGAGCGTCGCAGTCCGAATGCCTCGTCACGAGGGAAGTCGGTCGTTAGCCTATATGTAAGTAGTGCGAGTTCGTGAGCCTTTTGCCAGACAACAAGCTTTCGAAAATTTTGCATTTGGGAGTTTTGAATAACAGCTAACAGCGGTCAGCTAACAGCCGACAGCTCCTAATTTGGGAGGGAGCGTTTGAAGATAGCTGTTAGCTGTTAGCTGATAGCTGACAGCTGTTATTCAAAACGCGATGGCTAGAACGCCGGTTCTTCGTAGATCCCGTACACATCACGCAATGCTACGCAGATTTCTTCGACTGTCGCGTATGCGGCGACGGCATCGATGATCGCGGGCATCGTGTTTACGTTTTCGACCGCCGCCTTTTTTACGCGCTCGAGTGAATTCGAAACGGCGCCGTTGTCGCGAGTAGCCTTGACGTGTGCGAGCCGTTCGAGTTGGTGATCGCGGACGGTCTCGTCTATTTGGAGAATCTCGGTTTTGTGGATCTCTTCGTCCATGGCGTATTTGTTTACGCCGACAATCGTCTGTTCGCCGCGTTCGACCGCCTTCTGATAAAGGTACGCCGACTCCTGTATCTCGCGTTGCGGGAAGCCTGCCTCGACCGCTTCGACCATTCCGCCAAAGCCATCGATCTTATCGAAGTAGTCTAAACACCCGGAGATCATCTTCTCGGTGAGGGATTCGATATACCACGAACCGCCAAGCGGATCGACCGTGTTCACAACACCCGTTTCTTCAGCGATGATCTGCTGGGTGCGAAGCGCGATCAACGCTGCACCGTCGGTCGGGAGTGCGAGAGCCTCGTCATATGAATCGGTGTGAAGAGACTGCGTTCCGCCGAGAACGCCGGCGAGCGCCTGTATCGCGACGCGGGCGATGTTATTCAAGGGCTGCTGAACCGTGAGCGAAACGCCCGCAGTCTGCGTGTGGAATCGGAGCTGCATCGTCCGCGGATTCTTTGCACCGAAGCGATCCTTCATCGTCTGAGCCCACACGACACGAGCCGCGCGGTATTTCGCTATCTCTTCGAAGAAGTCGTTATGTGCGTTAAAGAAGAACGAGAGTCGCGGCACAAATTCGTCGACATCCATTCCGCGGTCGACGCCGTACTGCACATACTCGACACCGTCACGAAGCGTAAAGGCGAGTTCTTGTAACGCGGTCGCACCGGCTTCGCGAATGTGATAACCGGAGATCGAGATCGGATTGTATTTCGGTACATGCTTCGTCGTGTACTCGAACGTATCGATCACCCACTTCATCGCAGGCTTGATCGGATAGATCCATTCTTTCTGCGCGATGTACTCTTTGAGAATGTCGTTCTGAAGCGTGCCCGAAATCTTTTTGAAGTCCGCTTTTTGTTTTTCGGCGACGACGAGATACATCGCAAGAAAGATCGGGGCCGGAGCGTTGATCGTTTGCGAGACCGTAACCTGATCGAGCGGAATTCCGTCGAACAAGACTTCGAAGTCGGCGAGAGAAGAAACCGCGACACCACACTTTCCAACCTCACCCTCGCTCAACGGCGAATCGGCATCGAGACCCATCAACGCGGGCAAGTCATAAGCGACAGAGAGTCCGGTCTGACCGTGCTCCATCAAATACTTGAAACGCGCGTTCGTGTTCTCGGGTGAGGAGAATCCCGCAAACTGGCGCATCGTCCAGAGCTTGCCGCGATATCCGGTCGGATGAATTCCGCGTTTGTAAGGAAACTCACCGGGAAACCCGACATCGATTCCATCAGAGTCCGTCTCGGTATAGAGGCGTTCGACTGGCTCGAGCGAGACGCCTTCAAATGTTTGCTTCCTCTCGGGGGTTTTATCGAGGACCTTTTGAAGGGTCTCGTTCTCCCAACGCTCCAACTCCGCATCCGCCTGTGTTTTTGCAACTTTTGTATCGGTCATGTCCATTAAAACGATTGCAATAAGTATAGTTTTAACGGCGGTTTTATCGCAATTCCGCTAGGGCCGAAGGACGCTCTCGTAGAGCTTCTCGGTTTGCTCCACCATTCGCCCGAGGGAGAAGTGTTCTTCGACATGCTGCCGACCAAACTTAGCGAGTTGACGCCGTTTCATCTCGTCATTAAGCAGATCGTTTATCGCCCGGGCCATCGCCTCAGGTGAGGCGATCGGGACGAGCATGCCGAGCGGCAGGTCCGAAATAATCTCTTTCGCACCTTCGGTTTCCGTCGCAATTACCGGCAGACCGCTGAGCATCGCTTCGGCAATAACAAAACCGAACGACTCGCTTCGAGACGACGACACAAACAGATCAAAGCCAGCCAACTTCTTTCCGATATCGTCCGACCAACCCGATAGCCGAACGACTTCGGCAAGTTCAAGCCGACCGATCAACTCCTCGAGAGCCTTTCGATTCTCGCCTGTCTGCGACCGGTCCTCACCGATGATCTCGAAACGAGCCGACGGATTCTCCGCGTGCACGATCTTAGCGGCATGGATGAGTGTGTCGAATCCTTTTACCGGATCCAGATTACCGATCGCGCCGACGCGAAGGAACGGATCGCTGTTGCGTTGCGACGCTTCAAAACGATCAACGTCCAAGCCGTAACGGATGGTCACGATCTTCTCGTCAGGGAAGATCGCCTCGCGTCTTAGGTTTGCCGCGACCGCGTTCGACGGTGCGATGACGAACGATGCCTTCCGAAGAATCAACCGGTGCAGACGACTCATCGGAAAAAGGACGTGTCGCGTGATAACAAACGGTACCTTTGCCAGTTGAGCCGCGGCGGCAGTGATTGGGTAGTCTCTGGCGAGGTGCGCGTTTAGTAGGCCGATCTTGTGAGACCGTACGTGGCGTGCGATCCGAATAGCACTCGAGATGTCGAGTGCGTTGCGAAGCGGCAAGGTGAATATGCGGTCAGAAATTGAGTTGTCGAGTTGAGCGATCAGCGGCGAACCAGGAACGACGGCAAGAAAAACCTCATGACCGCGTTCCGTCATCCGATTTGAAAGGTCGATCACATGACGCTCGCCACCGCCGATCGACCGGGCTGAACATATCTGCAGTACACGCATCCCTCTTCAGCTCTGAATTCCGAAAATTGCAATAGTCACGGCTTGAATCTACAATGTCCCAATGCGACCCTCCAGGCTCGCGGCCCTTCTCACGCCGCTCATCCTCATCGCAACCTTTACAAACTGTTCTTCGACGGGCGGCAATACAAGTGTAAATAGTCCTGCAAATGGCTCGTCAGCCGCGGCAAACTCGGGACCTAACGACAATGCCGAAGAGCTGGCGATGCTCGTGAAGCTTCCGTTCGAGCCCGACGAGGTTGCGTGGAAAGAAGACGCTGCGAAGAAACAGATCGTCGCCGTAATTCGCTTCTCGCCTGAGAACGCCGGGAAGTTTTCCGCCGAGATCGAAAAAATGGGTCAGCCGGCGGTTGAAGATCTGCCGGTTGAAAGCTGGTATCCCGCCGAGTTGGTTGCCCAAGGTGAACTCGGAGGTGAATCGACGGTAAAGGGAACATCTTTCCCGGCCGCGTCACTTCTCAACCCTCCCTATACGCAAGGAAAGATCACCCGCATCGACAACACCGACTACTTCATCCTTCAAATGTCTTCGTAGCGCTTGAGTTTTCTATAAAGCGTCGAAAGATCGATGCCGAGAATGCTTGCGGCCTTTGCCTTGTCACCCTCAACGCTATTCAAAATCTCGAGAAGATAACGCCGCTCCATTTCGTCGAGCGTTGGCTTAAAGTTTTCGCCGTCGAGCGACGGGTACGTACCAGATGTCGCAGCACCGATCTTAGAGGGAAGGCTTTCAACGTCGATCTCGTCTCCACTTAGAATAAACGCTCGTTCGATCGCGTTCTCAAGCTCGCGGACATTGCCCGGCCAATCGTAATTTGCTAAAGCAGCCATCACCTCACGCGAAACGCCTTTCTCCGACGCGCTCTGACTACGAGCGGTTTTCGCCGCGAAATGTTTAGCGAGCAGCGGAATATCTTCACGACGTTCGCGAAGCGGGGGAATCGACATCTCGATCACGTTCAAGCGATAGAACAAGTCCTCGCGGAAACGGCCTGCCTTTACTTCTTCACCGAGGTCCTTATTCGTAGCGGCAATGATTCGCGCATCGAACTTGACCGGAACCGCCGAACCAACAGGCGTGACCTCATGCTCCTGCAAAGCACGGAGGAGTTTGACCTGAAGCGCAATAGGCATCTCACCGATCTCGTCCAGGAACAAGCTTCCTCCAGACGCCGATCGAAACAGTCCCTTCTTGTCAGCGACCGCACCCGTAAATGCTCCGCGTGTGTGTCCGAAGAGTTCGCTCTCAAGGATCGATTCAGGCAGGGCTCCGCAGTTGACCGCAAGAAACGGTTGCGACGAACGGCCGCTGTTGAGATGGATCGCTCGAGCGATCAACTCTTTTCCGGTCCCGCTTTCACCGAGGATCAGGACGTTCGCCGTGGTGTTCGCTACTTTCTCAACAAGTACAAATATCTTCTGAAGACTCTCGCTCTTTCCGACGATCTCAGCGAAGGTGTATTTCTGACTGAGCTCTCTTCGTAACGCACGGTTCTCACGAAACAGCTCGCGTTGTTGGATCGCGTTCTTTATCGTCTGGAGAAGATCTTCATTGACGAACGGTTTGGTGACATAGTCGTATGCACCCTTTCGCAGCGCCGCGACCGCGGAATCGACCGACGAGTACGCAGTCATGATCACGACGAGTGAATCGTCGTCGACAGACTTGAGGCGATCGAGCAACTCGAGTCCGTCCATCCCCGACATTTTTATATCGGTGAGCGTGACCGAGATATCATTTTCCCCGAACGCCGCGAGTGCGGCTTCCGCACTATCTGCTGTTACCACGTCGTAGCCGGAGTCCTGAAGTAGGCGACGCAGGATAGACCGCATCATCTCCTCGTCCTCGACCACCATGATCGTGTGTTTCGCCATCTCGGGTAAGAATTCGCGGCCGGGAAGAAGTGAAGCAAAGGGAAGTAATACGTTTCCGGCCGACCGACAGCAACCAGTCTAGCATAAGGTTTTATCCTTTATTCGCTTTCGTGTTAGCATCAAAAAAAGATTTCTCTCCTGTCGTTTTCCATGCGGAATTGTTCTTCACTTCTTCTCACACTCGCTGTCGGTCTGTTCGTTGTTTCGTCGGCAGCGCAACAGACGAATCCGGTCGACCGACAAGTAGCGAATCCGATAACCGACACACCGAACATTAATCCCGTCTCGGCGCAGCAGAACATCGCCCCGCCAAAAAAACTAAAACCAACACTCGATCCCGAGGGTGGTGATGGGGATGTCGTGGTGTATTCGGATAAGCAGACCGTTGAAGGGGAGCAGGGCAAACGTATTCTCGTCTACACCGGCAATGTCGATGTCCGCTACGGTGTGTACCGGCTGCAGGCGGACAAGGTGATGCTCTACGAGGAAGAGAATCGCATGGTCGCAGAAGGCAGCGTAGTTTTCGACCACGGGGACGATCAGCGAATCACCGGAGCACGTGCGGATTGGAATCTTAAAACAAAGCTGGGCACATTTGAAGATTCGACGGGATTCACAAACCAAACGAATGACGGAACCGTGATCTACTTCACCGCAGAACGCGTGGAGCGAACGGCTCTCGACGAAGTACTCGTTACAAAAGGGAAGTTTACAGCCTGTGAAGAGGCGGTCCCGAAGTGGTCGTTTACGGCTGACGAGGCGCGGATAAAGATCAACGACAAGATCAAACTAAAGAACGCGAAGTTCCGGGTCAAGGATGTTCCCCTGATACCGTTGCCGTTCGCGTCGATCCCGATCGAGCAGCGTGACAGGCAGTCAGGCTTTCTTACGCCGACGTTCGGGTTTTCCGGAAACAAGGGCTTTCGGCTTTCAGGTGCATACTTCCTGACGCTCGGCCGATCAGCGGACGTAACCATCCGCGGCGACCTTTATACGCAGCGCGGTGTCGGATACGGTCTCGACTTCCGTACGCGCGCAAACTCGCGTTCATATCTCAACTTTGGTTTCTACGCCGTCAAAGACAGGATCTTCGGTGCGAGCGAAAGTCCTGAGACGCCGGATCAGGGCGGTTCGCTTGTCTACGCCGAAGGCGTTCACTATTTCCAGAATGGATTCAGCGCCGCGGCAGATGTTCGACTCACATCCAACCTCGATTTCCGCCAGGTGTTCTCGGACGGCATTCAGCAGATAATTTCGCCGATCGAGGTGTCGCAAGGGTTCGTCAACAAGAGTTGGGACAACTACGAGCTCAACTTGCTCGCACGAGCACAGGTGATCTCGATCCCGAATGTGCGTGTGAAATCGCGGAATCTACCGAGCGTGCATTTCGAGAAGCGACCCTCGATGCTGTCGTTTCTAAAACCGGTCTACTTTTCCTTTCAGACTAGCGTCGAGGGAATTTCGCGCCGTGAGGAAGTCGATAACGTCGAACTCTATCGTGCGATGACCGGAAGCGACCCGGTCGTAACACCGGCACTTGGACAACGGTTCGATATTTTCCCTGAAGTGACCCTTCCGATCAGTACTAAGTATGTGAACTTTACCGCGACAGCCGGCGGTCGGGTGACCTACTACTCGAACTCGTTCAGCGACAGGCGAGAAGTTGTCGGCCGCGACATAATTCGAAAGTACGGCGAGTTTCAGTTCGACGTCCGTCCGGTCGCGTTGGCGAAAAACTATTTCGGCAAGAACGACGTGTTCAAGTTTCGACACGTGATCGAACCATTCCTGACCTATCGATTTCTTAGAGGCGTCGATAATTTCAGCAAGATCATTCGTATCGACGACCTGGACACGATCGCCGATACAAACGAGATCGAGTTCGGCCTGACAAATCGTATTTACACGCGGCGTTATTCCGAGGCGGTTACAGACGAAGCTCAGCGGCTGCTTCAAGCGAACTCCGGCAATCAGAAGGATGCGACTTCGATCCAACCGTACGAGATCTTCAACATAAGTATCCGTGGAAAATATTTCTTCGATCCTCGGTTTGGCGGTGCTCTAATTCCGGGGCAGCGAAATCAGATCGAGCCGATGACTGCGTTGAGCTTCTACACATTCGGAGGTGTTCCTCGTCTGTGGTCACCGCTCAATATCGAGGCGACATATCGTCCGCAACGGACGATATTCTTCAACGCGCGGGCGGATATCGGCGTGCATGGAGATGGCGTCCGTTCAGGATCCGCGACGATCGGATACGACACTCCGCTTGTAAAAGTATTTCAGACCTTCTATTACACGCGGGCGGTCACGCTCGTGCCTTCACTCCAGATCTACGCGAACGCGGCTGGCAAGGAACCGGGCACGCTCCGCGGTTCTCAGTGGAGTCCGTCGGTGTTCGTCGGCAACCGCTCGCACGGTCCGTACGGCGGCGTGTCTCTGTTCTTCGATTTCGAGAATCGGCGTGAAGCGAAGTTGTCGCCGTTGATCAGTTCGCTCTATACGGTCGGATACGCGTACGACTGCTGTTCGTTGGCGCTCCAGTTTTCGACATTCACCGTCGGTGTCCGCAACGAAAATCGCGTGACCTTCGCCTTCCGTCTAAACGGCATCGGTGCGTTTGGTACCGAGCAGTTCGGTCAGGGGTTGAGGTAGGCACGGCTCAGTCCATTTGCTCACGCAGTGCATCGAACAGCTCCGTCAGGTCATTCGGCTGCGTGTCCCCAATCACTTCTTCCATCGTCAAGAAACCCAAACTCCGATAAGCCTCGAACTGCTTCTCGTCATACATTTGGTCGCCAGTTGACTGGTGCGGGAAATGAAGGTTCGACTCGGCATAATATCGAACATCCCGCGGCTCATTCGTCGCGTAGTAAGCCGGCCGCACATACAGCAACCAACCTTTGTAGTTCTCATCGCGTTTTGTAACCGGGTTCCGAAACTTTTCCGGATAGACAATTTGAGCGAGAGCGTAGCGTGACCTCTTCGTCGTGCCATCGGTCTTCGCTGTTCTCGCATAGATATTCATCGCACCGATCAGTTTGATATCGACACCGAGGTCTACCTTGCACTTTTGCATTGCGTTTGCGATCTCGCCGAATTTGAAACTCTCGTCCGCTGCACCATCGCTGAGTACGATCAGCTTGCATCGCCGAAGGATCATCTCGTAGAGCGCGAGGTTTTCGAAATGCCCGCCGTCGGTCACCATTAA
>DATEOJ010000035.1:0-7092 GCA_035274235.1 Pyrinomonadaceae bacterium | reverse complement strand
GCCCGCGTATGCGGCCGAAAGATTAAGACGTGCAATCTGCCGGTCGCATACGCGAGCTTGTTGGTTGGACGATCTCCCCCCAGCTCACACTGGGGGCTATATGCTATCGCTCGCTACGCGAGCTGGCAGTGAAATTCTTTTAGCTTGGGACGGCGGTGAATAGTAGGTTGAATCGGTTGACTAAGCAGGCGTCGCCGCCAACAATGCCTCTCGCATTTCCCCTGCGGATCGCCATCGGAGATCGACCTGCTTCGCGAGCGCCATTTCGAGGACGGCAGCAACACGAGGGGGGACATCAACAACGCGATTCGCGATCGGGATGATCGGTCGTTCGAAGATCGCTTTTACTGTTTCGGCGACGCCGGCCTTCGGATGGATGTCCAGCGGATGTGCCCCGGTCAGCAAACTATACGCTGTCATCCCGATGGCATAGATATCCGACGGCGGCCGCACTTCCTTGAAGTCACGGACCTGCTCGGGCGGCATGTAGGCGATCGTACCCGCGACGTCTCCGACCATCGTCACGCCGCTCATCCCCGTCTGCTTATAACTCTTCGACAATCCGAAGTCGGTCAGCTTCGCGGTAAAGTTTGGAAAGGTTCCATCGACGAGGATGTTTTGCTCCTTGATGTCGCGGTGGACGAAGCCTTTGCCGTGAGCAAAGTCGAGTGCCGCTAGAGTCTGTTCAATAATTCGAACCACCTCTCGATAGCTCAACTTCCCGCCGCGGTGCTTCGCGAATTTCGCGGCGTCCATTCCGGTCACATATTCGGTAACCAAGTAGACGATGCCATTGTGAGTTCCGTGCTCGATGTAGCTGACAATGTTCGGATGACGGAGTACGGACGCGACCTCGATCTCCCGCATAAAGCGCTTGAGCGACTGCTCGCTTACCGCGACCTCCGGCAGAAGCGTCTTGATCGCAACAGCTTGCCCGTCCTTTACCGAACGCGCGAGCATCACGCTTCCCATCCCGCCCTGACCGAGAACACGAAGCATCTCGAAGTTCGGTATCGGCTGCGGATTCTTTCTGAGCTTGTCGCGACACTCGTCACAGACGTACGAGAGCTTCGCGTCAGGACGCGATGCCTCGGCCCTCGCCGGCACATTACAGTTCAAACAAGCGACCGTTATCAACGACGGCTCACTTCGATCAGACCCACCGCCAAGAAACACATCTTCGGGATCTGCCGATACAGCGACTTCGAGAACCGTCTCGCCGCCTTGAATGCGATCGCCGTGTTTCAGATGGGCGGTCTCAACTCGGATGCCGTTGACGTAAGTGCCGTTCGTCGACCCGAGATCGCGAAGAAAACATTGAGGGGGTGCGATCTCGAGGATGCAATGATGGCGCGAAAAGAATCGATCGTGAGGCAGACAAAACTGAGCGTCCTCACTGCGGCCGATCATGAATGTGTCGTGTTGGTCGAAGGTGAAGTCGCGGCCGGTCTGGGGGCCCGCGACGACATGCAAGGTTACACGCATTGTTGAAAGTATAGAAGTTCTGCCATGTTCACGACAACTGACCGACGATGAGGAAGAACAAAGAGGCGAGAAACGTGATGATGCCGAGCACCATACCGCCTATGGCCAGCCCGCGGCCCGTGTACTTGTCAGGACGCGAGTCGATATTCCGCAACGCGAGAAATCCGACGATCGCTGCCGGAAGACCGATATAGATTCCCCCCGCACAACAGACGAGGAGACACGAAATAATTCCGAGGACCAGCGAGATGGTCGGAAGCGTCTGATCGCGAGAGACACCATAATTCGACATCCCCTGCAGAGGGGTTCGGGCGACCTGAGTCTGTGCCGGCCACTGAGGTGGACCCGATGCCGCCCAGTCGATAGGGTTCGTCGCCCGCGGCTGGTCCATCATGATGGTCGGCGGCGAATCATCGGCGTACTGCGTCGGCGGCGGTTCAAACCCGGTTGTCTGGACGAGCAACTCTCCGTCGCTAAGACAGAAGTTCAGCGAATCGTCCGCATAAGTCTGACCGCACCTAAGACACTTCTTCATTCTCGTCCGACCTACTTGATTATCTCCAGCTTCTTGAACGCGATCTTCGCACCGTCTCCGGTATAGAGCCCCGGCACCCCGCCTGTCGGGCCGCCCTTGTTAGTAAACGACGTCGCGAGCTCTCCGTTCAGATATAATTCGATCTTGCCGCTTTTGTCCCTCGCTTCGATCACATTATCCGAGGTTCCGTCTTTGATGAGTTTTGACGTTGTCCATGGGACAACGGCGATCTCATTCTCCGGATCGTGCTTCACTACTCGATAGCGCTTTCGTTTGCTGTCGATGAGAAACGCGTAGTCGTTCTGAAGCGGGGTCGAATCGCTGTGGATCACTAGCCCGTAGCCGAGACCCGAGTCGACATTATCCGCGTTGCGGACCGTCACCCGCGTTGTTACCTTTTCGGTTTTGAATTTCTCGGGTGCGACGATGACAAAATAGTTTCCTTTCTCGCGCGTCGCCATGTAGAGTTCGCCATCCTTAAACTCGTTGGTTCCCCATGACGAGGTCTGCTTGGCCCATTCGTCGAGAGCGATCGACTGTACCCGAGACGGATCGACCGACGAATTCGTACTCGAGTTTCCCGGCGTATTCGAGTGCCAGTCGTTTGAATTCGACGCGACCCGAGGTTTATCGTCCGCAACAGAAGCGACGTAGACAAAAAAGCCGGCGACGCCTCCGCCGCACAGCAATACAACCAAACCCAATATCCCGATCGCCCACAACCATCCGCGCGACTTCTTCTTCGGCGGCTGCATCGAGTGAGGAGCCGTGGACGGAGGACCCCAACCCGGCTGCATGCTCGGACGACCTTGCGATGGGATCGTTGGCTGAGGCTGATGCATCGCGATCGTCGGCGCAGCCGAATCGTCGAACGCGATATTCAGTAACGATCCGTCGTCGAGGCAGAAATTCAGCGCATCGTCGTCGTACGTTTTACGGCAAGTGGGGCAGATCTTCATCAATTCCTCTGGATTGCAGAATCGGGTTTGAGATGTCCCAGCTATTATATGCGGATACGTTTAACTTGTCAGCGAAGGCGGGTTGGGTGAACGTCAGGACGTCATGCTTTGGCCGCAACGACCGCAGAAGCGAATGTTGGGCGGATACGACCCACCGCACCGTCGACAGATACGTTCGGCTTGAGGCGGCAGACTCCCCGGAGACGCGGATGGCACCGACGCGCTGCGCGGCGCCATGTTCAGGCCGCAGCGTCCGCAGAATCGTGAATTCTCCGGCAGCGGTGATGAGCATCGCGGACAAGGAAATGTGTTGGAGGTTTCGGCTGGAGTGACGAGGGTAAACGAACGGCCACCGCAGCGACCGCAGAATTTTACTCCTTCCGCGAAACGCGCATTGCAGGTCATACACGCCACGATGCCGGGCATCAGACTCGAATGAACCCCGCTGCTTCCACTCCCCTGCGAAGGCGTTGGCTGACTGCCGTGTTGACGTAGCGGTTTGAGTAGAGCCTGGATCACCTGTTCGTCCGCACCTGCGCGAACTTCTATCACTCGCTCATCGTCTTTTTCTCCTGCCTTGGAAACTCGCAATATGTGCTGCCCGGCAGGAACGTCCGCAAGTACAACTCGACCCGAACTGCCAACGCTTCCCTTCCGCTCGTCGTCGACATACACCTCGGCTCCGACAGGCGCCATCACGACCAAGCGCGACCTTGCCGAACGTTTGCTTTCATCGACATCGTCGGAAGCGTCTTCGAGTTCGTCGATCCAAGCCGTAACGGAATCATGTCGTTTTGACGGATCGATCTCGAGCGATCGCATGATAACGCCCTCGACCGCCGGTGGAATATCCGACCGTAGCGTCGAAAGCGGCGGCGGCTTGTGCATGATCTTTTGCATCACAAGCTGCATCATGTCGCCGACGAATGGCGTCTTGCCGCCCAGCATGAGGTAAGCGATCGTCCCGAGAGCATAGATATCCGCACGGGCGTCGACGCCGATCTCGGGCTGCATCTGTTCGGGCGACATGAACTCGGGCGTACCGATGATGCCGCGCGACGACGGTGTCGCGTTCGAGTTGTAGTCGGTGACGGTCGAGTGAACGATCTTCGCAAGACCGAAGTCGCCGACCTTGATATATCCATCGCCCGCCTTCCCCTTCTGCATGAGAAAAATATTTGCGGGCTTGAGATCGCGATGCAGGATGCCGATGTCATGCGCGGCTTCGACACCGTCAGCGATCTGACGGAGGAGACGGACCGCGCGTTTTACCGGCAGCGTTCCCTCACGCCGGAGGAGTTTGTGAAGCGTCTCGCCCTCGACGTATTCCATAACGAGATAGAAAACGCCCTCACCGGATTCACCGAAGTCGGTGACGCTCACCGTGTTCGGATGTTGGATCGACGCCGCCGCCTGAGCTTCGCGTTCGAAACGTGCGATCGCTTCGCCTTCCTGAAGATCTTCGCTGTTGAGAATGTCCTGGCGAACAGTTTTTATGGCGACGCGTCGGGCCGCGAATTTTTTATCACTCGCAACATAGACCTGACCCATCGCACCGCGACCGATCCGCTTTTCGAGTAAGTATCGACCGGCTAGGAGAGGATCACCGGGCATCGAGAAACGAGTCGGCGTTTGATCGTCGGGACAATCCGCGACGTCATCGCCAAAACATTTCTCGCATTTGGGGCATTCTTTCATTTATTAAAGTTTAAATGTGAAAAAGTGGAAAAGTGAAAAGGTAAAAGGCGCCTTGTAACCACTTACCTCCGTTTTTTACCCTTTTCACTTTTTCACGTTTCCACTTTTTCACTTTTCCCCGTCCTTCTTGCTATAATCCAGATTCGTTTCTGGGTCGTTAGCTCAGTTGGTAGAGCAACGGACTCTTAATCCGTGGGTCGCAGGTTCGATCCCTGCACGGCCTACCAGATCGGAAAGCGGAAGATGATTCTTCGGAATTGTCTTCCGCTTTTTCGTTGTTCGTCGTTCGTTGTTCGTTGAACAGTGGCTCTCCCGTCTCCTGTCTCCTGTCTCCGGTCTCCCGTCTCCTGTCTCCCGTCTCCCGTCCCCGCGTCATGTCACTCCCCGCGTCGCATCAGACCGCATCACGCCACTTCAAAACCTCTTCCCGCAAGATCGGGTTTTGTTGAAAACTTCCCGTCTCGCCTTGAGCGGCGGTCGCGCGTTGGATGTGCCAATAGCTGAGACCAAGTTTACCGATCGCCCGCAGGTACCGACTCCGGCTTCGAAACTTCCCGCTAAACAAACCTCCGAGGAGCCAGGCAGAACTCTTAAATGCAGAGACGGCAGTGTCACCGTGCTCTTGTGGAATAAGTCCGCGGGCGATATCGATCGCGAGCATCTCCCGGAGGATCTTCTTTTGTCGACGCATCGTGTAGAAAGCGAAGCAGACAAAAACCAGGAAAAGCGGCACCTGGAGGATCGCGTAGCTGATCAGAAATCCACACACACTTTCCATCGGACCGGTTAGGCCGAGGTACGGACACGCCCCGAGCAGCCCGAACTCTCGCCAGAGATCCGCGCTGTACATCGCGAGAGAGTTCCACAGGGCATGAAGCGACACGGCAAACACGTACCCAACCACGGGTGACACAAGTTTGACGAACCCGTTGTGAGACTCTCGTGAGATCCCGCATCCGATCCCCGTCATTGCAGTGAACGTCACATGAGCGAACGGCGACAAGATCCCACGCAGAAAGAAGAGGACGATCATCGCTCCGAGGCCGCCGCCCGAAAGTGCAGAACCGTAATAGAGAACATTCTCTACCGTCGCAAAGCCGAGAGCGATCACGCCGGCGAAGACGATGCCGTCGAGAATGTCGTCGAAATACTTTCGGAAGAAGATCAGGAGAATAAGAACACCGAGGCCTTTCGAACCTTCCTCAAAGATCGGTGCAGAAATGATCGCGCCGGCGAGTTCACCCGCATCCTCAGACACACTAAGCGTAACCGCCACGCCGATCACCGTATTGACGACCGCCGACACGAGGACCGCGACGAGTGCTCCCCATGCGAACGAAAGAGCCAGTAGCCAAAGCGGTTCGGGGTCGTAACGATCGAGCCACATCAGCGGAAAGAGGTAAATGATCGCCGGTGTGAACGCGACGATCGCCGCGACGATCGCGGGTAAGATCCCCACGCTCGCAAAAGTGATCGCGACGACGATCAACGCCATAAAGACGATCGCGAATATCGTAAGCCCGATCCCGACATAACGGCCCGTCCGGCTTGGCTCCGGAACCGCCTCCAATTGGCCAAGCCCGATGCTGCTCATCGATTTCTGAACACTAGCGGGTTGCTGTGTCGCGACCTGTTCGATCTGCTGAAACTGCGCGGCGGCGAGGTCGGGCATCGGTGTGTGCTGGTCGATATAGACGACGGCCGATGAACCGTTCCGTCCGAACTGCAGCCGGTCGCCACTGTTGATCCGCGTGCGTTCGATACGCTGCCCGTTCACGAAGGTGCCGTTTAGGCTCTTATTGTCGGTGAGATAAAAACCGTCGCTCCGCGCCTCGACGAACGCATGCTGCTTCGAAGCGATGCGTTCGATACGCGGGTCGAATCTGATGCTGCAATTCTCGCCGCGACCGATGGTCAAAAACCCGCTCGTAAGTTCGAACGTGCGACCCGCGAGCGTTCCGTTTTCGACGGTCAGGCGTAAAATCATAAAGCCATAATAGGAACAAAAAACCCAAAGTCAAGATTTGGTCGACTTTGGGTTTTATTATTGATTATCGGTAACTTAAATACCTTGTTAGTCGGGCTGCACCGAACTCGGCGAGGGCGTGTCGCCCGACTGACCGAACGGCCGGATGTTGAATCCGGAGTTCGTGCTGTTCACCCGATACCAGAAATTCGTGCTTGGTCGGAAGACCGCGATGTCGCTCTTACCGTCTCCGTCATAGTCGGCCGGGATCGGCACATCTTCAGCGAGACCAAATTGGTAGCCATAGAAGCTGGCGGTAGCCGACCGCATCTCATACCAGACACCGTTCGACGGCCGATAGACCGCGTAGTCAGAGCGGCCGTCACCATCGAAATCAGCTGACACCGGCTTGTCGCCAGTCATACCAAAACCGAAGTAGATCGGAATGC
>DATEOJ010000034.1:0-8354 GCA_035274235.1 Pyrinomonadaceae bacterium | reverse complement strand
AACGCGGCTCGACGTCGAGTTGATCCATCGTTTCCTCACGGAAGAGTCTTATTGGGCGCAGACCAGAACACGTGCGCAGACGGAGACCGCGATCGATCATTCGCTTTGCTTCGGTGTCTATGAGGGCGAACGCCAGATCGGATTCGCTCGAGTAGTAAGCGACCAGGCCACTTTCGCATATGTCGGCGATGTGTTTGTACTCGATGAGTTTCGCGGTCAGGGAATCGGCAAGAAACTGATGGACGTTATCATTGCCGACCCGCGACTCCAGAATCTGCGTCGGTGGATACTCGCGACCCGTGATGCTCATGGCCTGTACGAACAGTACGAGTTCGCATCGTTACGCCACCCCGACCGTTGGATGGAGAAGACCGCCCCGGACGCGTACTAGCCGGCAGTTTATTTAACGCAGAGACCGCGGAGATCGCAGAGAAATCCTTGATATCCTCCGCGTGCTCCGCGGTCTCTGCGTTAAATAAACCCTCGACACCGCGTTAAAAATAGTCCTTCTCGCCTCCAAAGGCTTTCGGTTATAATATTTCGGGCCTAGTCCCCGAACCTGCCTCATCTCCACCTGCCGGACCGACGTTTATGACTAATTCCAGATTGCCGCTCGCACTTGTAATTCTTGATGGCTGGGGTGTTTCCGCAAATAGCGAAGGAAATGCGTTAGCTTCTGCTCATACTCCAAACTACGACGAGATCTGTTCTAGATATCCTTCCGTTAACCTAAACGCCGCCGGTGAAAGTGTCGGACTTGCAGCCGGTTCGGCGGGCAGCGCGGAAGCCGGTCACCTGAATCTTGGTGCGGGACGGGTTGTCCAGACCGACGTTTCTCGTATCGCACGGGCGATAAGAACCGGCGATTTCGATCACAATCCGGTGATCGGTGGCGCGATGTCGCGTGCGGCAGCGGCCGGCAAGCCTGTTCATCTGATCGGCCTCCTGAGTGACGGCGGTGTGCATTCGTCGCCCGAAAATTTGTACGCCTTGCTTCGTATGGCGAAACGCGCCGGAGTCCGCGATGTTTTTGTTCACGGCATCCTTGATGGGCGCGATGTTCCGGCTCGTACGGCTGACATTTATGTCGAAGCTCTCGAGATCAAGATGGCTGACATCGGGCTGGGCCGAGTCGCATCGCTGTGTGGACGTTTCTTCGCAATGGACAGCAGTGAGAACTGGGAGCGTACTGCCCGCGCATTCACGATGCTCGTTCACGCTGAGGGCGAACGTGCACTCGATTCGCGAACCGCGATCCGCAATTCATTCCTGCGCGGACTCGCGGATGAATTCATCGCGCCGATCGTACTCGAACGCGAACCCGGAGTTCCTGTCGCTACCGTGTCGCACGGCGACACCGTTGTCTTTTTTAATCATCGGGCTGATACGATGCGACAGCTCGCGAGATCGCTCGCGGTCCCGGACGTAGGTTTGCACTCAGCGAAGCCGACGCTCGACGTTGTCTGTCTGACGGAGTACGACCACAGTTTCGGTCTGCCGGTTGCTTTCCCGGCGGAGGCGGCAGGCAATGTCTTGGGCGAGGTACTCGCGCAGCATCGCATCGCAAATTATCGAATCGCCGGTTCGGATCGTTTTCCTCACGTAACCAATTTCTTTAACGGCGGGACTGACGTCAGTCTTTACGAATGCGACCTCCACGTTGAGCATCCCGCGGCAGCCCATCGTGATGCCGAACCGGAGCTCGAAAGTTTTAAGGTGGTCGACCAGGCCCTCAAGAGTTTGAATGGAGAACCGAGTGTTCTCGTCGTCAACCTTTCAGCTTCGGCGATCGCTGCCGAGACCGGTAACTTTGATCTTACTCGCGAGGCGGTGCAATACGTTGACACTTGTCTCGGAGGGATCGTGGAGAGCGTACGCGCCGCTGGCGGTGTGACGTTGATAACTGCGTCGCACGGCGGCTGTGAAGAAATGCTCGACGGCGGTGGTCAGCCGAATCGATTTAATAGTCAGAACGCAGTTCCGTTCCACGTGGTGAGCGATGCTGCCGACGTGAAGCTTCGTGAAGGTGGTTCGTTGTGCGATGTCGCACCGACCATGCTCGGATTGTTAGGAGTAGCAAAACCTGCCGAGATGACCGGCAAAGATCTTTGCGCCGGCTAGCGGAGAAACGGTCCGAGAAACATAAAGATCCAAAACATGATCATGAAGACTAGAGGCAGCAGCATTGCCACTAGACACCCGACGTTTGCGTAGCTTTCCTGGTTCCAGGTGTAAGGCTCGGGACAGTGCGGGCAATATTCCTTTGCCGCGAGAAAAGGCTTCCGGCATTTGGGGCACAGCTTGATGGCCACAGGTTAAAAGTAAAAAGTAAAAAGGAAAAAGTAAATGGTGGGGATCGATCCGACGCCAAGGTGAGACGCATTTACCATTTACCTTTTACCTTTTACTTTTTACTTTTTCCTTTTTCCATCCTTCAACCGCACAGCCTATAATTAACATTCCCGTTCACGGAATAAACACAATCTATGGTTGAAGAGTTTGCGTTCGACAATACGGAAGAACGCCGCAAGACCCGTCAAAACGGTACGGGTTGGATCGAAGTTATCGCCGGTTCGATGTTCTCGGGTAAATCCGAGGAACTGATCCGCCGACTCAATCGTGCGAGGATCGCGCGTCAAAAGGTTCAGGTCTTCAAACCGAAGATCGACGCACGTTACTCAATCGAAGAGATCGCGTCACACTCCGGGCAGAAGCATGATTCAAAGCCGGTGGCCTCGACAAAGGAGTTGATGGATCAGATCGAGAACGACACGCAGGTAGTCGGGATCGACGAAGGACAGTTTTTCGATATGGCCTTGATCGACGCGGTCAACGAACTCGCGGCGAATGGCAAGCGCGTGATAATCGCCGGTCTCGATCAGGATTACACCGGACGTCCCTTCGAGCCGATGCCGCAGCTGTTATCGATCGCTGAGTTTATAACGAAGACGCACGCGATCTGCGTCAAATGTGGTGGGACCGCGAACTACTCGCAGAGAACAGTTGAGTCGGAAGCTCGCGTTGAGGTAGGTGCGAGCGATAAGTACGAAGCACGTTGTAGGAAATGCTTCGTTCCGCACTCCGACGCTCCGACTCCTCTTTAGTTTCTTCTTAACGCAGAGACCGCGGAGATCGCGGAGGAGCCCTGGTTGATTCCTCCGCGATCTCCGCGGTTTCTGCGTTAAATCAGTCTTCAGTCAGTCTACCCTTTCGGGATCTTCATCGAGTACATCACAGCAGCGAACGTGTCGCGCTGTTTGTCGAACTTATCGCCGTCGGTCGAGACCATGATGTTTAGCTGCTGGTTCTGACCGAGGTATCGTCGGAACGCGATCCACTGATGACGACGCGCACCGTCCTTTACTTCGGGCATCGACTCTACCCATTCAACACCCGTCACGCCGTCGATCTCAAGCAAACGTACTTTTTCGTATTTCCCTTGCTTCAACTGTTCGAGGGCCTGAGTGTGAGTAGCTTCCAAGCTCGTCTCCGAAGGGAAACTGTCGGGCATTACAGAGATCGAAGCGATCAGAAAACCGACTCCCGGGGCGCCGTAGTTGAAACTCTCCTTCATCACCTGCTGTTTCTTGAAGCTCGCGGGCATGTGCCACGAGATCCCTTGCTGTTCCCAAGTGACTTCGGGACTGCTGTCGATGATCGACTGCTGTTCCGCTGTAGGTGCCGGCCTTTCGGCGCTGCCCGATGAGGTCTTTGACGAACTACTCGATGATGATGAGGAATTTCCTGTCGAGCCCGACGACGCCTGCTTCAACTTGTCGCCGAGTCCGCAGAATGTGAGCGCAAATGTGATGAGCCCCAAGGTAAGAATCGATTTCATTTAGTTGCCTCCGGATGGATTGAGAAGTCGCGAACATTTTCACTGCAATCGATGGGTAAAGCAAGTTTGAGGTTTGTCATTGGTCATTGGTCTTGGGCCGCGTAGCGGTCAAATGCGTTTAGCCGTGGGTGAAGCGTTTCGCGGAGCCCACGGTATGGGATCGTGAGAGGGCGCTGCCGCGTGAGCGGTAGGTGCACATCAATGAGCGTTTGGGGTACGCACGTGGGGGCGCCGTTATGGACGAATTTTGACGGGTGCACTTGCCGCTGACGCGGCAACGAGGTTCGCGGCACCTTTACCGTGGGCTCCGCGAAACGCTTCACCCACGGCTAAAGGCATCTGTCCGCTCCGCGGCCCAAGACGAACGACTAATGACGATGACGAATGACGAATTGACGAATGACCAATTTCCCAAACTGCTATAATCACGTTACCGAATGCACACGCCTCAACTATTCGGTGATCTTTTGATCATCCTCCTGGTATCTGTTCCGGTCGCGTTCATATGTTTGCGCCTTAAACTTCCGTTGCTCGTCGGACTGATGTTGACAGGCATTGCGATAGGTCCATCGGGGTTCGGGCTCATCAAGGAACTCGAAGCGATCGAGATGCTCGCCGAGATCGGGGTGATGTTGCTGCTGTTCACGATCGGTCTCGAGTTTTCGCTCAGGCGGCTGGGTGAGATGAAGCGCCTTGTGCTGATAGGCGGCGGACTTCAGGTGATCGTTACAGTCGCCGCGATGGCGGGGATATTTATTCTTTTCGGCCGATCGTTGAGCCAGGCGGTGTTCTTCGGATTTCTCGTCGCGCTATCCAGCACCGCGATCGTCCTCAAGAGTTACGTCGACCGCAACGAAGTCGACGCCCCGCACGGCCGAGCCGGGATCGCGATACTTCTATTCCAGGACATCAGCATCGTATTTATGCTGCTCGCCGTCCCACTGCTCGGCGGCGAGGACATCGTGACGTTCACCTCCATCGTACTGAACCTTGGAAGCTCCCTCGTCGCACTCGCCGTTCTCGTCTTCGCGTCATGGCTGTTGCTCCCGCTCTTACTCAAAAAGATCGTTCACCTACGGAGCGCCGAAGCCTTTATCCTGACGGTCGTTTTGTTCTGCCTCGGGATGTCGTGGGTGACCTCGCACTTCGGTCTGTCGCTAGCTCTCGGTGCGTTCATCGCCGGTATGGTGCTCGCTGATACCGACTACAGCCATCAGGCGACCGCCGAGATCTTGCCGTTCCGAGATGTATTCAACAGCCTCTTCTTCGTTTCGATCGGGATGCTTCTCTCCGTTACGACCATGATCGCGAATATCGGAACGGTGATCCTGTTCGTTGTCACACTGATCGTACTCAAGGTATTTATCGTTTGGGCGGTCATCCGGCTGCTTGGATATTCTCAACGGATCGCGGTGATGGTCGGGCTTGGACTGGCGCAAGTCGGAGAGTTTTCGTTCGTCCTTGCAAAGGCCGGCCAAGGTGCGAATCTGCTTCCCGAGCGCGAATATCAGATCTTTCTCGCGGCCTCGATCATCTCGATGATCGCTACTCCGTTTATTATCTCGGCTTCTCCGCGGATCGGATTTTGGCTGCAGAGGTTTCTAAAGGACGGGAGTGCCGCGGAGGTCGAGAACAGCGAAGAAGATATTCACCTGACGTCGAGCGGCGGTCTGCAGCAACACACGATCATCGTTGGATACGGACTCAATGGAAAAAACCTCGCCCGAGTGCTTCGAGCGGTGGGCGTTCCGTATGTGGTTCTCGAGTTGAACGCTGAGGTCGTCAGACGCGCAAAGCTAAAGGGCGAGAAGATAAACTTCGGCGATGCGACCCGTCGTGAGGTGGCTCTTCATGCCGGAGTCGAGCAGGCCTGGTCGCTAGTGCTCGCGATGTCTGATCCGGCGGCAGCTCGACGAACCGTCGCGCTTGCGCGTAGTCTCAACGCGGATCTTCATATCATCGTCCGGACGCGTTACGTCGCGGAGATCACCGAGCTGTACGAACTCGGCGCCAACGAAGTTATTCCCGAGGAATTTGAAACGAGCATCGAGATCTTCTCGCGCGTGCTTCACCATTACGGCATTGCTCGCAACACGATCGAGCAGCAGATCGCTCGAATACGCGAACAGGGGTACGAGATGCTCAGATCTCCTTCGACGCCGGCTGTCGAGCCGAATCTGTCGACGGTCAATTTGGATGGAGCGGCGACCGAGGCGATCGTCCTTACCGAAGATTCTCCGATCGTAGGCAAGACGCTCGGGCAACTCGACCTCCGCGGTCAAAGCGGTGCGACGGTGATTGCGATCGTCGATCCTCGAGGTGAAACGAAGATCAGTCCGGGGGCGAACTACGAACTTTCCGCGGGCGACACCGTCGTCATTCTAGGCTCCGTGAAAAAGATCGCTCGTGCAATGAAGATCATTAGTCCGCAGGAGCCGGCGAGCGGGTTCAACGCCTGACAGCCTCGGGCTGATTTGAACGCGGAGATCGCGGAGACCGCAGAGGCGACAGGGAGTGTCTCCGCGTACTCCGCGATCTCTGCGTTTAAAAGCACGCGCAAATCTTGCAAGACAATCCACACCCGCCCGTTCCCCCAACTAGAACAAGGATCTTTCCCCGGGGAAAAAATAAAAGAAAGGAGTTTTCTGTCATGAATTTGAAACGTGTATTTGGCGTTATCGCCGTGCTGTGTCTTTCGGCACTTGTTGCCCTTTCCCAAACTCCGGGTTACCGCATATCGGCCCCTTACTCTCACAAGAACCTGACGATCTATCTGATCCACGGAAAGAATGAAACCAGTAAGACCAACATACTGACGCTACAGGAAGCCATGGATAAGGGAATCCTGCGCGTCTATGAGACGTCGGAGGTCAACGAACTTTCGGTCGAGAACATCTCGAAGCAGTTCGATGTGTTCATTCAGTCCGGTGACATCGTCAAAGGCGGAAAGCAGGACCGTGTACTCGCGGTAAGCATCATCATCGCGGCTCGATCGGGTCGGATAAAGATCGATTCGTTCTGCGTCGAGTCGGGTCGTTGGGAGAAACGCGGGAACGAAAACGCGGGTCAATTCTCTTCGTCGAACGATCGCATCGTCTCGAAAGAGTTAAAGCTGGCCGCGAACGGAACGCGTTCGCAGACAGATGTCTGGAACAAGGTTTCGGAAGCACAGACAAAACTTGGCCGGAATCTTGGGGCACCGATCGTCTCCTCTCAATCTTCCTCCAGCCTTCAACTCAGTTTGGAGAATGGAAAAGTCGCCGCGACCGCGGATGAATACGTAAAGGCGCTCGGCAATCTCGTCGAAGGGAAGAGCGATGTGATCGGATACGCGTTCGCGGTGAATGGTGAACTTAATAGCGCTGATATCTATGTTTCGAACGCGTTGTTCAAGAAGCTCTGGCCGCGGATGTTGAAAGCGGCGGCTGTTGAAGCTGTGGCGGAGAAGAGCGTTCGTACAGTCGCGGCCGCACCTGCGAAGCCTACTGCGGTTCAAGAGTTTTTAGCCGACGCCGATAGTGCACGTGGTGAAGAGCGGGCAGTTAGCGGAGGGACGAGGATCGTCACGCGAGATCAGAAGGACAAGGCGGTCTACGAAGCTCGTGACGAAAAGAGCAAGACGGTTGTTCACCGAGCGTATGTGAAGAAGCACTGAGTGCGGGACGTTGACGATACCAAAAGTGGACCTGCCCCGGAGTTTCGTCCGGGGCAATTTTATTTGGATGTACTAATCCTTTTTCATCATCCCCAACACAAGGCCGATCACACCGCCTGTGATCGCACCCATGATAGTGGCCACGACGACATCGACGATCGCCGGGATGTAGTTCTTGTGCAGGTTCATAAACGCGAGGAACATTAGTTGGAAACTAAGTGCCTGCAGGAACGCGATTATTGCCCCGGCCTTTGCTCCCCCACCAAACGTGCGAACCTGCGCCCAGTTATCGAGGATGTAGGCAAATAAAAACGCCGTGACCAAGTTGGCGAGGATGAGCGGTGCCCATATCGGTACTTCGTTCATGAGACCGGGGTACACGTTCATATTCGGTTGCATCGCATCCTCCAGGAATAGACCCCAGATAAGAAATCCCAGAATGAAATAGCTAATTCCGCCAGCAACGGTCGCTGCCAAGACTCTTGTAAGCATAGAAGAACTCCTTTCGGAAGGATTACCAAAAGCCCTTGATCGAGTGTTTAAGTGGGTGGATTCCGCGCGAGATTATATGACAAGTGGGCGGGGTTGACCACAGAGCAGACCGCGGCGAAAGAAGAAAGTAGAAAGTAAAATGTAAAAAGTAAAAGGTAAAGGGTAGGAAGAGGCTCACATGCGGTAACGATATGCGTTTTGACTACAATTTACTTTTTATTTTTTACTTTTTACTTCTTATTCTGTGTGCTCTGTGGCAATATTTCCGGCGACCGCAGGTAGACTGCGTTGTTTCTCGAAATGCCCGGCGATTTCCGCCGCGGTCTTTGGTCCGACGAACGGCTTCAGCTGATCAACCGTCGCCTTCGC
>DATEOJ010000033.1:0-2144 GCA_035274235.1 Pyrinomonadaceae bacterium | reverse complement strand
GAGGCCAACGGTCAGAGTAATTTCTCTCGGTAAACGAAATTTCCCCTGGTCCCCGATTGCGACCGCGGGGAAATCCGCAATCCGCAATCCGATATCCGCAATCGAAGTGGCTTGGTGTTTGCAACCGCGTTTTCATTCATGAAGCAGTTGTTCTTAATTCTTACAGTTAGCTTTCTTTTTGGCTGTGTTAACCAGGGCGACGGCGTAAGCGTGTCGCAGGAACAAGCCAAGTCGGTCCCGTCAAAATCGCCGACGCCGACCCCTTATCCGGAAGACATCGACAGCGAACTCGAGTCGCAACTCGCAAAGATCGCTGAACCGGCGAAGGGACGCGTCGGCATTGGAGCCGTGTTTGTCGAGACGAAGCAGGCAGCCTATCTCGGTCGCGACGGGCATCACCCGATGCAATCCGTCTACAAACTCCCGATCGCGATGAAGGTTTTGCAGTTGATCGACGAGGGCAAGGTCCGCCTCGATCAGGATGTGAACATTACGCCCGACGACTTCGTGCGTGTTGGGTTCTACAGCCCGATAAGGAGCAACAATCCGAACGGTGTCGTGATGCAGGTTGGCGAGATACTTCGTCGATCGGTGTCCGAAAGCGATGGCACGGCAAGCGATGTGCTGCTCGATCTCGCCGGCGGTCCGCCGCAGGTGATGAGTTATCTGGAGTCGATCGGAGTTCGAGACGTGATCGTCGCGGACAGCGAGAAGTCGATCAGTAAAGATTGGGTAACGCAGTATCGCAATTGGGCAACGCCGATCAGTTCGATCGTTCTCCTCCGGAAGATACACGAACGGACCGCGAGACTGTCTGAGCAGACGACGGTCTTGCTTCTCAATCTGATGACCGAGGGCAAGACGGGGAATCAACGTCTCAAAGCCGGTATCCCCGAGGGAATTCCTCTCGCGCATAAGACCGGCACCGGTGGAACGGAGGGCGGTATCACCGGAGCGACTAACGACATCGGCATCATCACTCTTCCCGACGGACGTCACATTTTGATCGCTGTTTACGTATCGGACTCACCGGCGAACGACGGCGTGCGACAAAAGGTAATAGCGGATGCTGCGAAAACGGTGCTCGCGCGATGGGCGCCGGGAATTTCCCCGGGAAAAAAGCCCGCATTGAACGGCTCGAATTTTAATACCACTCGTTCGCCTAGATAGGAGTTTCTCTTCGGCTTCGCCCGCATGATGAGCGGACCGCTCTCCGGGCCTAGCAAGCATGATGAGCGCACGTCTCTGCGCGCGAAGCCCGAAGAGTTCCGCGCCGCTAACAGGGCCGACTAGTTCGTCGCCTTCAGTTCGGCAATTCGTTTTTCGAGTGCTGACGTGTCGGCCTTTTCCGCCTTGCCGACTTCGACTGCCTTCTCCGCAGCGGCGATACCTTCTGCTTTACGACCGGAGTTCAAGAGCGTGCTTGCCCGGCGTTGAAGATTCTGGAAGCTCGGTTTGACCTTGATCTGTTCGTCGATGGCTTTGAGCGCTTGCTCGTACCATTTCGCCGCGTCGTCCGTCGACTTATTTGCGCGTGCGTAGTTGGCCGCTTGAAAAGGCGTCTGCCAGTCGTCCGGTTTAGCGCCGGCAACTGACGTTCTCGCACGAGCGAGGGTCGTCGCCGCGATATCCTTTACCTCGACTGTGAACGGAACACTAAGCTTTTCCCAGTTGATTCGCGCAACAAGGGAGTTGTCTTTCACAAGATCAAGATTGAAATCGAGATATTCTTGAGCGCGATCTGAAGCCTCCGGTTTTGTTTTGACGCGAAGTGCATCTTTCTTTGCGTCGTAGTCAAAACTCCCGCCCTGCTGCGCGACAGAATTGAAGATGATCGTCCACTCGTCTTTTCCGGGAATGCTGTGAAGACTGTACGTTCCCGCCGCGAGTGGCTGCCCGTTGACAAGCACGTCATCAGTAACCGTGAACTGGGTCGCTTCGTTCGCACCCGTTCGCCAGATGTGACCATACGGAACCATCGGAGCGTCTTTCGGCCGGGCGTCCGAATCGTCGAGCGTTGCTTCACCCGCGACCTGGACCGGCCAGTCGCCCCAGATCTTCCGACCTTTCACAGCTGGACGGCTGTAAACGATCGTCACATCCGTTACGCCAACCGTTTGGGTAACGGTCGCCTTCTGACTCGG
>DATEOJ010000032.1:0-6040 GCA_035274235.1 Pyrinomonadaceae bacterium | reverse complement strand
TCGCGGATAAGATTCTCGGGTGTTAAATCGTCAAAGATGACAACGTCGTCCACCGACTCCAGCGCTTTCAAGACCGCCGCCCGGTCTTCCTGTTTCATGAAGGGGCGGCTCGGTCCCTTAATTCGCCGAACGCTTTCATCGCTATTGATACCGACGATCAGCCGCGTACCAAGCTCCTTCGCACGCCGAAGCAGATCGACGTGCCCTGGATGGATGATGTCGAAACACCCGTTAGTAAAAACGATCTTGTCCATGCGTTCAGGCATTCGTTGGTTGGCGTTGGCCCGGGCCAACGATGAGCCGTACAAGAAGAAGTCCGACGACGGCAAGGACGAGTATTTTTAGCAGGTAAGGAATGATCAGCCCGTAAGTTCCCTCGTACGAGATGCTGGTGTATACCATGAAGAACAACGTCGCTCGCCAGTATGAAAAAGGTTGGTCCTCAATAAGCGACGCGTAGATAATTCGGATCAGGAAGCCAAGTATGATCATTCCGATCGGAACGCCGAACGGACCAAAGTTCCGCAGAAGGTCGCCCATCGGCGTCATAGTGAAAGAGTTCTCGGCGTAATTAAAATACAGGTCGCCGTAGGCGCTCGGTTCGATCGAGACAGGCTTGTCTTTCCAAACAACTCGCGGGATGAAGAATGTCGAAAGCTCGTTGATGATGTTGTGATCCATCCCGTAGCTTTCCTCGTACGGAGCTAGAACTTCGTAATTGGAGACTACCACCGCGAGTGAGCTTACAGAATCGATTCGTTCAGCGAGAGCCGCGAAACCGACCGACAGGTTCGAGGTCAACTCGGAACTAGCAAGTTTGTCGGCGGTTTGTGTGATCGTGTCAGCCATCTGGGTGATGCTCACCTGATCCTGTGAACCTTTGACCGAGCGGAACATCGTTCCGTAGACCATCCCGACCACAAGAGCGATCGCGATGATCACACCACCGATGACGTTTTGCTTTAGTGTGATCTTCCTGCTCGCCAGCGCAAATGCGAATCCAACGAGGATCAACATACTGATGATACCGCCCCGGTTTCCCTGAAACGCTACACGCGCTACCGAGACCGAGATGAGAGCCGCCATGATCAGATAATGCGACCATGCGAGCTTCTCGGATTTAAAGATGTAAAGCCAGAGTAGAAAACTTCCCTGACTCCAGAGTAGCGAGAGCAAAAATATCAGTCCGTCGTACGAGCCGATCGCTTCCGCCTTTTGAAAACCAAGGATACCGAGACCAAACGCCAGAATGGTATTTGCGAGTCCGAGGACAAAGAGTACTAAGCCCGGCAGAGCCATCTGGTTTGTCCGCCATCCCCAAACCGGAAGCCATTTTGCAATTGCGGCTCCGGCTTTTCGACCGAGCGGCAATGCATATCCCAGCGATAGTCCGCCAAACCCCAGCATCACGTAGAAGAATGTCAGAGGCAGGTCAGTACGTTCGTCTTGAAGCAGGGTTAGGGTGTATGGCTGCGAAAGTCCTGACGCGAGGACAAAGCCGCCGACAACAAAGCCGGGAAAAAAGTAAGACCACGCGGGAAACACCAACGGGTGAAACGGATCGAACCTTCCGCGATAGATCAGATAAATACTCGGAGCCAGGATCACGGCCGCCGTACCGAGACACCAGGGCACGAGATAAGCCTTGCTAGACGTGTCTCCAAACCCCACCTCGAGATAAAAGAGCGTGACAATGATGGCCAGGGCCAAGCCCCAGAGGATCGCACCCGCAGCCAGCGGGCCTATCGTTCTTCTGGGTGCGCTAATGCGCGGATATGGATCGTGCCGATATGCCATCTATTTGAGTACTACAACCGCGATGATCCCGTCGCTCAACTGCGGGCTGAAACGAACCGCAACGTCATTGAAGAAATTATAGAACCAGCCGTTAAATGGTCTATGCTCAACTCCTATATCGTAGAACAGAAACTCCTTAACGCCGAGTCCGGCCCTCTCGACCAATAGTTTCAACGTCGAGTAAGAATAGTAGGCCACATGATCCGGATGCACGGGTTCGTTGCTCCCTCCCCGACCCCGAAAACCGTAGATCAGAAACCTGAATGCACAATATGCGTTGATCGTCGTCAGGACGAGCTGCGTTTCCGGCTTCATGAACCGCCGGATGCCCTCGAGGAACCTGCCGGGATTCGAGAGATGTTCGATCATCTCACCTCCGACAATGACATCGAACTTTTCGTCTAGCGGCACGTCGTCCAAATTCTCAAGATCCGCCCGGTACAACGAATCGATGCCGGCCTCTTTCAAAATATCCAGACCCGCCTGGTCGTAATCGAACCCGACAAGCGTCTCCGCAGACTCGGCAAGTTGGAGATGAAGTAGCATGTCGTTCTTGAGCGCGTCATCCGTGTACGGATAGTTAGTGCAGCCGAGATGCAACACCTTCTTTCCGACACACATACTCTTGATAAATTCGACGCGCTGAACGACACGAAATTTATTGTTCATTAGCAATCAGAGATTCTTGCCTTAGCCGGCGAGACAAACGATTGTCCCAATCTTAGCAAAAACGCCCGCTCCCCGGCTTACTGCTTGATAAAAAGCGCACGTATAGGCTAACTTTTAGAAGCAAACGAGCTTTTCACACCATGAGCCTTCACGAAGACCTGACACTCGCAGACCGAGCCTGTTTGTCGATCGTTGTACCCGCCTACAACGAAGAGCGGACGCTTGCCCGAATCGTTGAGAAGCTTAAGTCCGTGCCCAACCTACTTGAAATCGTGATTGTCGACGACTGCTCGACCGATGGCACTCGCGAGCTCGCGATGCGTTTTGCGGACGAGCACGATTTTATCAAGTATGTTCGCCACGAAACGAATCAGGGCAAGACGGCGGCTCTCCGGACCGGCTTTGCCGAAACCTCGGGCGATATCGTGATCGTCCAGGACGCCGATCTTGAGTACGATCCCGCGGAGATCCCGGAAGTCATACGTCCGATCCTGAATGGGTTTGCTGACGTCGTCTACGGCTCGCGGTTTATGGTCAAACGTGCGGCCCGCGTCCTCTACTTCTACCACTACCTTGCGAACAAGGGTCTGACGTTCATGTCGAACATGTTGACCAATCTCAACATCACGGATGTCGAGACTTGCTACAAGGCTTTTCGGGGCGACCTTATCCGCAAGATGACCATCATGTCCTCCGGCTTCGGTTTTGAGATCGAGGTTACTGCGAAGGTTGCGAAATTAAAGTGCGCGGTTTACGAGGTACCCATCAGCTACTACGGCCGCACCTACGAGGAAGGAAAAAAGATCACCTACATGGATGGCGTCGCTGCCGCTTTTTATATCATCAGGTTCAATCTCTTCTGCAGCCTCAAGAAATCCTTCCGGCACATGCCGGAGCTATCGCGGCCGTCGGTGTCACTGCTTGATACCGAAACTCCATGACATCAGAACGAATCGAATACGTCGGCAAAGATCTCGAAGCGATGAGTTTTGCCGACTCGTATCATCGCTGGATCCTCGACCTCATGCGCCCGTACGTCGGGCGGAGTATGGTCGAGGTCGGTGCCGGTACCGGATCGTTTTCGGAATTGCTGTTAACGTTGAAACCCGACTCGCTCGCGATGGTTGAACCGTCGGAAATGTTCACCGAGCTTAAAGCGAACATCTCTTCGCGAGCAGGCCTTCCGACCGTCACGTTCCACAACAACATCTTTTCAAACGTCGCAGCCGACATCGCCGAGGCCGGTCCACCCGATTCCATCAGCTACATAAACGTTCTCGAACACATCGAGGACGATCTCGCCGAACTCCGCATCGTCCATCGAACGTTGAAGCCCGGTGGACACATCATCGTGTTCGTTCCTGCCTTACCGATGCTGTTCAGCAAATTCGATCAAAGCATCGGACATTTCCGTCGCTATCGGAAAGGAGAACTGAGCTCGAGGTTGGAGGAAGCGGGTTTTCGGATCAAGGATCTGAGGTGGTTCGACATGCTCGGGATCCTGCCGTGGCTTGTGAAGTACCGGATCGCCGGATCGACTTCAATGGAGCCGGCGGCAGTCCATCTTTACGACCGAGTCGCGGTGCCCGTTATTAAGAGGGCCGAATCGCTGATCAGTCCTCCGGTTGGAAAGAATCTTTTTGCTGTCGCCGAGAAGATCTAGATCAGACCCACTCGCGCACGAACGCTTTTGATCAGCTCTCGTTCGTCCGCATCGACGAAACCCGAGATATACAAGACCAGAAGATAAACTGCTCCGCCGACCGCGAACTCCACCGCAAGAGTCAACCAGTTGTCTGAGACCAGACTGCGAATAAGCGTCTGGGCGACACCCGCCGCCACGCCTGCAGCGAGGAGACGAATTCCATTTTCGAGCCAGAACCGTTTTTGGACCTGACCAAAGACGCGTCGTTCCAGAAGCGCGATGGCCGGGATCATGATGGCAAACGCGCTCAGTCGAGCGACAGCGATCCCGAAGTTCCCGTACGGAAGGAGCATTACCATCAGCGGCAGTCCGATCACGAGTACGAAAAGCGTCGCCCAGAATCCAAAACTGGGAAAGCCGACACCGTCGGCTAGTTGGTAAGAGACAACACCGATCGCGAGGATCCCGAAGGTCAGCGAGTGAAGGATCAAAAGCGTGCCGGACTGTGCTGCAAAGTCGCCTCGAACCCAGAGAGCGAGAATCGGTTGGTTCAGCGCGATGAGAGACGCGACGGCAAACACTACGATGAAACAGACGGCCTTCGACGCCCGACGATAGAGAGAGACAAGCTGCGTTTTATCATCGAGACCGCTGACGACGGGAAACAGCGTTATCATCGCGCTAAACACAAACCCGTGAAGCAGCATTCCCGGAGTCATCGGCACGACATAATAGGTCAGTGCTTCTGAACCGAGCCATGCAGTTATCCATCCTCGTTCGAAAAGAAGTACGGCGTTCGCGACGATCTGATATCCCACAACCGGCGCGCTAAACAGAACTACACGGCGAAAAGCCTCCGAGTCGGCGAACAACGAAAACCCGAATTCGGGCAGGAGCCGACGCGACGTTATGGCAGAGAGAATCGCGCCGAGTGTCGTTGTGCCGAGGTTCCAATACAAGAGCGGGATCAAACCGTAGCCGAGGAGAGCGATCGTGATACTGCCGCCCACCATCAACAGACTCGTGATGTTCTGCAGCTTCGCAAACACATCGATGCGATTAAGACCTTGGAGTATGGCGTTGAAAACTTGTCCCCAGGTAAAAGCAAAGATGACGAATGCCGATAGGTAGATCGCGGTCGTCGCCTCAGAGCGAAACGACTCTTCGATATGAAACACTCGCGACACCAAGTACGGGGCTAGAAATATGGTTATGACGATACCGAGTCCGCCGACGATAAGATTGATCGCGAATGTCGCAGCAAGGACGCCACGGATCTTTTCCGTCTGTCCGCTCGCCCTGTACTCGGCCAGGTATTTGGTGACCGCACGTCCGACATTGAAGTTAAACGAATAGGCGATAAGTCCGAGGACAAGCGCGTAGATGCCGTACTGATGGGCTCCGAGGCTGTGAACGATGATCGGTGTCGATATGGGTCCGAGCGCAACGGGTACGATCCAGCTCGAGACGCCGTAGATCATACTTTTCTTGAAGCTCGTGCGGGCTGGTGGCATTAACTCGTGAAACGTGTCGGTTGAAGATCAGTACGACGAGGCATATTGTAGCGGGACAACGATTTAATCTCTACCTGACTATCGTCATCCTCTTTGACGATAGTGCAAAGGCTTCGCGATAATTGTCACGTTTGTCCGACTTATGGAAGCCGCCACAAGTTTCCGACGCGAGTGGATCATTGCGTACCTTGCTCTGATCGTAATCGGCTGCGCTCCGATCTGGTGCGTCGACTACTTCGTTCAGCAGGATGGTTCGGCCCACATCTACAACTCCTACATGATGGGTCTCATTCTTCGCGGCGATCCGTCGGCGGCGTATCTCGCGCTGAACACGCTGGCCGTTCCGAATTCCACCGGACACTGGCTACTCGCGTTCATGCTCCAGTTCGTCGGTCCCTTTGCCGCGACGAAGTTG
>DATEOJ010000031.1:0-3331 GCA_035274235.1 Pyrinomonadaceae bacterium | reverse complement strand
TTGTTGGTTTTCCTCTCGGTCAGAAATACGTTCTCTCGGTGAGCGGTCCGGGTATCGCGCCGAACATCCAGCCGAACGTAAAAGCCGGCATGGAGAACCTCGTTATTATCGTCAGCGAAGGCGATGGTAAGAGGCTTACTGAGGACGAGGCCCGTACCGCTGCTAAGAACGATGCGGCCCCGGCGGAAGGCGCCGAAGAAACCGCTGAGCAAAAGAAGCAGCGTGAAGAACTCGAAAAGAAGAACGCTGAGATCACTGCTAAGAACAAGAAGGCCGAAGACTCCAACAAAGCTGTGAACGCAGCCTTGAAGGCAGGTGCGACGGCATTCGAAGCCAAGGATTACGATACGGCGGTAACAGAATTCACCAAGGGTATTGAGGCTGACCCCGACTTCGCGGGCAGTGCTCCGTACCTTCTTAACTACAAAGGTGTCGCACTTCAGAAGCGCGCGGTTGCTACTTATAACGGTGCTACCGACAGGGCCTCAGTCGCCGGAAAGGTAAAGGCCGACTTAGACGCGGCTGTCGCAGCCTACAACCGCGGACTCGAAGTGCTGAAGACGGACGGTCCCGCGAGCGGCATCGATCCCGTAAAGCTTAACTCTGCGAAGAGCCAACTTCTTGCGAATCTACTTGAGACCCATGGTATCGGTACTCGGTTGGCTCCCGACCCGGCTCGCGATGCGGGGGCTGGCTCGGTGATGGAGCAATACATCGCGGCTGAACCGGATGGTGCGAAGCGGATGCCGACCATGCTTTCATTCGCGAACAACATGAACTCGGCGGGTGAATTGAAGCTCGCTACCTCGGCGTTCAGAAAGATTCTTGAAGTCGATCCGAACAATCTCGACGCTCTCGCCGGGATCGGACTCGCTCTTTACTCGGAAGGTTCGATGACAGCTCCGCCCGACAAGGCGATCCTTCAGGAAGGTCTCAACTTCATGCAGAAGTTTGTCGATACAGCTCCCGATACTCACAAGCTCAAAGAGAGTACGAAAGCGATCATCGAAGAACTGAAGAATGAGCAGAAACTTGCTCCGCAGAAGACGGCACCGACGAAGCGACGCGGGTAGCCGACTTGGCGATTAGAATTCAAATGCCGTGCTTGGTAAGATTTTTCGAGCACGGCTTTTTTTATGGATATTCAAATTCGAAAATCAACACCAAACGAGGTTCCCACGATCGTAAGGCTGATGCGCGATTTTGCGGAATTTGAAGACCTTGGCGACTACTGCGAGATCACTGAAGACAGATTGTTCAATGTGATGTTCGGGGATGAGGGGTTTGTCGAGGGCCTTGTCGCTTTCCACCAGGGCGAGGCCGTCGCCTACGCACTCTTCTATCCTTACTTCGCCAGCTTCCGCGGCCAGTGTGGTTTTTACCTCGAGGATATTTTTATCGCCGAAGACTTTCGTCGGAACGGCCTCGGGGAAGCGATGGTTCGCATCATCGCCCGACTCGCAAAGCAGCGTGGTTACGAGCGTATCGACTTTCAAGTCCTCGAGTGGAACGCACCTGCAGTGAAGTTCTACGAAAAGCTCGGCGCGCTGCGCGACGATTCTGAACGTCATTTCAAATTCATCGACAAGTCATTTCAATCGCTCGTCGTGTAATCCATTCATTACGGCGTTTTTAATAACACGAGTCAGAACCGGGAGCGGTAGCGACTGGGTCTCCCGTCCACCAAGTGAGATCACAGATCACTAGCGGGGAACCCGGTCGCTACCGCTCGCGGTTCTGACTGGTGCGTCTCGTGCTCCAATTTCTCGGACGTTGAACGATACGGTAAACCTCAATACCGACAACCTCTTCCGCCGAAGCTCATCGGTAAATTCCTGTCACAAACCTCTCGCCTTCGGTGTTCTCGTTTTGTAACACACGCAACGTGGAAAAAAGGAACTAAGAAACTGGAGGTTAGTATGTTGAGAAATACAGGATTTAGGCTGCTCGGTCTCGCCTTTATCGTGTTTGTCTGGGGATCCTACGTGATCGTCGCCCAGAACGCGGTAATCACCGGCGATTGGACCGCCAAAGCCGCAGCCAATGACGAGCCGGACAAGATCCAGCTCAATTTTGAGATTCGTCGGGAGAACGGCGGTAAAAACCAGCATGGTTCGAGCTTCGCATACTCAGACCTGCGAGGTTTGAGTGCCAGCCAGGCACAGAACGGCAAGGTCAGTTTCAGCCTGGAACGAGAAGCCGGCACTATCAATTGCGACGGCACCTTCACCAATGGAAAGGGAGCCGGCACGTTTACGTTCAGCCCGAATTATCAGTTTGCGGACGCGATGAAATCGCGCGGTTTCGATTTTTCGAAATCGTCGAAGCATGGTAAGGAGATCGACCTTAATCTGCGTCTCTTTACTGCCACGACGCTCAATGTCACGACGGCGTTCGCGGATGATCTGAACTCGGCTAATTTTGGTCCGCTCGATGTCGATGATCTCTTCAAAGCGGTGATCTTCAAGATCACGCCGCAGTTCATGGCGGAGATGAAGTCGACCGGATTCCCGAACATGGGAATGGAAGATCTTGTTAAGGCGCGCATCTTTAAGGTTGATGCAAACTACGTCCGGCAAGTTAACGACATGGGATTCCCGAATCTCGATTTTGAAAGTCTTGTGAAGTTCAGGATCTTCAAGGTCGAACCGGAGTTCCTGAATGCGCTGAAGTCCGAAGGCCTCACTAGTCTCGGTGCTGAAGACGTCGTTAAGTTCCGAATCTTCAAGATCGATCCGCAGTTTATTCGTGACGCACGAGCCTCCGAGCCCGACATCTCGGTCGAGGAGATCGTGCAGATGAAGATCGGTGTACGTCGTCGTACCCGCTAATTCCCCGAAACCCTAGTCGCTAGCTATTGAAAATCCAATGATCGGGCCGGAGCTCTCTTCTCCGGCCCAAGGGATAACCTGTCTAAAAAACAGTGGAACTCAAGAATAAAGGAGTGTTTATGCGGTACCTTTTTCAGAGAGCTTTCATAGTTGTTGTTTCGTTGACAGCGGCCACTTATTCCCAGACTCAGCCGGAAAATGAGCGACTCGCTGCAATAACTAATAACGACGGCGTAGCCCACTTTCAGAAAGGTGACTACGACCAGGCAATCAAATCATTTAAACGTGCGATAGAGATCTTCCCGAGAGATCCGGCATCACATCGCAATCTCGGTCATGTCTACTTCGAGCTCAAAGACTTTACTCAATCGGCGTCGTCGTATCGGGAGGCATTGACGCTCCGACCTGATCACGCGATCACGCTCAATCAATATGGAGCGGTGATGATGGAAGTGCACCGCTATAAAGATGCCCTGGATTCTTTTCGCGCCGCCGACGCA
>DATEOJ010000030.1:0-4222 GCA_035274235.1 Pyrinomonadaceae bacterium | reverse complement strand
ACTTCTTTAAGTTAAGATTGACCACGGACTTTTCTTAAAGCGCATCGGCAGATGTTGGGGCCCAGACACCTGAGGCTCCACCTCTGTGGCAATCAGGTTGAACGTGGCAGAATAATCAACATGGCAAAAGACAATTCATTCGATATCGTCTCCAAGACGGACTACGCGGAAGTGACGAACGCGATCCATCAGACGACAAAAGAGATCTCGCAGCGTTTCGACTTCAAGGGAAGTAAGGCCGCCGTCGAGCTGGAGCAGAAAGATCTTCGGCTGACGGCCGAGGACGAGACGAAGCTTCGTAACATGAACGACATCCTTCAATCGAAGCTCGTGAAGCGTGGGATCTCGCTAAAGGCGCTCGACTATCAAAAGATCGAGCAGGCCGGAGGCGGGACGGTTCGCCAGCTCGTCAAGATCCAACAGGGGATCCCGATCGAGAAGGCGAAAGAGGTCGTGAAGTTTATCAAGGACTCGAAGTTGAAAGTCCAGGCAGCGATCCAGGGCGAGACCGTTCGGATCTCGGGCAAGGACCGCGATACGCTTCAGGACGTGATCTCGAAACTCAAAGCAACGGACTTCGGTATCGATATGCAGTTCGATAACTATCGGACTAACTGATGCAGATATTCTCAGCAGCAAAAGAGACGGTTGTCCCGCAGGCCGCGGCACGCAAGATCTTCGGACTGATCAAGCGAGAGCTTGAGTTAGTTGAGGCCGAGTTCGAGCGGCAAGCGGCGTCGAACATTCAGGTCATCAACTATCTCGGCGATTATCTCCGTGCGTCGGGCGGCAAGCGCGTGCGACCGGCGATGCTCATTCTCTCGACACACGGTGTCGGCGGTGACGGGAAAGCCGACAACTCGATCCGTCTCGCGACGGTGATGGAGATGCTCCACACCGCGACGCTTGTTCACGACGACATCATCGACAACGCGGATCTTCGTCGTAGTCGTGCGTCGGTCAATGCAAAGTTTGGAAACCAGGCGGCGGTGTTGATGGGGGATTGGCTTTATATGTCTGCCTTCGAGACTTCCTTAAAAGAGCGTTCGCTCGAGATCCTCGATATTCTCACCCGGCTGACGAGAAAGATGACGGAAGGTGAGTTGATCCAACTCACAATGATCGGCAATGCGGCGATCACACGCGACGAGTACTTTGACATCCTTCGTCGCAAAACGGCGTATCTATTCTCAGGTTGCTGCGAGATCGGTGCGATCATCGGCGGTGCCAGTCACGAGCAGCAAGAGGCTCTTCGCGACTACGGCATGAACCTCGGGATCGCGTTCCAACTTGCCGATGACGTACTCGATTTCACCTCGGACGACCAGGCTCTTGGCAAGGCCGCCGGTGCGGATCTGCTCGAGGGGAAGATCACGCTTCCGCTGATATTGCTTCAGGAATCTGCCCCGGACGTACGA
This sequence comes from Pyrinomonadaceae bacterium, assembly GCA_035274235.1. GTDB lineage: Bacteria > Acidobacteriota > Blastocatellia > Pyrinomonadales > Pyrinomonadaceae > OLB17. The sequence continues at coordinate 2,804 of DATEOJ010000030.1, read as the reverse complement.
GCTGACCTCGAACGCGTAATGCATGACGGCGTATACGACGACGCCACCCGGGCCGCCGTTTCCGAGAAATTGCGCGAGCACGCCACGCTGGACGAGATCCGGCAGATCGCCCTGTCGTTCGCCACCGCCGCCAGAAAAAATCTTGAAATTTTGCCCGAAAGCGAGTATCGTCTTGCCTTGGACGAGATTCCGAACTTTGTCATCGATCGAAACAATTAATCTTAAAGTTCAATATCCCACTTTCCAGCTAAGCTACTGATACGAAAAGCTGTCTCTACGAATGCTCGACGAGAACCTTATAGCAACACTTGAACAAAGTCTGCGGCAGACGCGGAACGCCCAGAGCCGTCTGATGGCGCGTCTGCGTGAGGTCGAGATGGAGTCGGAGCGTTTGAAGGAAGAGATCGAGGCCTTGGAGAACAGTGCGGCACAGACCGAGTCTGCCATCGACAGTCTTTTGGTGACGATGCGGTCCGGTAACCGCACGCTGAATCTGGGTAAGACGCTCCGCATTGAGGACGACTACGACCGCGTCTCCGAACCGCGTAAGAGATCTACCCCGGCCCAGAAGAACCAGACTTCATCGGGTTATCGTCCTGCCAATTCAATTGCATATATCCATCAAAGCCGCTCGGGTGTGCCCTCGCGAACAAATAACATCGAGCCTATAAGCCATCGCTTTGCGGATCGAACCATCACGCAGGCATGCACTCTGCTCCTCCGTGAGGCCGGCCAGCCGCTTCACGTCAACGAGCTTTATAACCTGCTTGTCGCGGGTGGCATGAAGTTTAAGGGAAACAACCCGACCATCTCTGTCGCCGTTTCGCTCAACCGAAACCGCCGGTTCCGCAAGGTCGATCCAGGTACATTCGACCTGGTGATGCGTGAGGCCGGCCGCGATCAGGCTGCGTCGTAACTGTCTTAAATAACATCGACTTTCCAAACCTTCCTGTACTATAATCCTCGACTTGATATGTTCCATCTCAGGCGAGCGTCCCGCGCTTGCCGGTTTGCTCAAAGTCTAGATTTAACGGAGAGGTCATTACATGAAGAGAGGTTTGGTTGTTGCGTTGTTGCTTGTGTTCACGGCGCTCGTGGCTAGCGAAAACGCATCCGCTCAAAAAGTACGCCTGCGTTCCCAGATTACGCCGAACTGCGGGAGCAGTTCGAATCTCAAGTTCGCCGACATATACGCCGACGGGAACATTGCGGTGATGGGAAGTTATAACTGTCGAGGCGCCTTCATCTTTGACGTCTCGAATCCCGACGCACCGACTCTCTCCAGTTGGTACAATCCGATTCGTCCAAGTACCAGCACCACCACCGAACAGTTCTTAGAGGCCATAGTAATTGGCAATCGCGGTTACTTCGGATCCGGGAACGGCGGCGGTGTTTATATCGTGGACCTGACAAATCCCTCAAGCCCGCAACTTCTCGGTATCGTCAATTCGACAAACGGCGGCGCACACAATTCGATCCACGAGATGGTTGTGTTCGAGCAAAACGGAGCGACATATCTCATCGAGAACTTCAACAGCGTCTCCGGTAACAAGATCCTAAAGGTCATCAACGTTACCAACCCAGCCGCTCCCGTCTTTGTCCGGGATATCAACCCGACCGAGGTCCAGTGGGTCCACGCGATGCACATTCGTGGAAACCGGATGTTTACGTCCGGCTGGGGTAACGGCTCGAACCGCGGTCGCACTGAGATATACGATATCGCGAATATCGCGACACAGGCTCCCGTTCTGCTGGGCTTTATCGAAGATCCGACTAGCATAACCGGCGGCAACAGCATGCATAGCAGCTGGTCGAGTGAGGACGGCAACTATCTCTACAGTTGCCGCGAGACGAGCAATGGCAATGGCGACCTTCGCGTCTACAACATCTTCGATCCATCCGCTCCGCTATTGGTCAATAGTCTGGGGATGAACGCACTCGGGCTTAACGCGGTAACACCGCACAACCCGGTCGTGATGGGGAACTATCTTTACGTCTCCTGGTATCAAGCCGGCGTCCAGGTTTTTGACATCACGTCTCGCCAGAATCCTATTCGGGTCGGACAGTACGACACCTTCCAGCCAGCATTCGCACCGCCGACGGAAGAGCAAAGATCTTTGGTCGGTTCGGAGCCCTGGGATCTGGTTTGCGCGAGTCCGAGTTTGCAGAATGCTTTGCCGACTTCGTTCGATGGTAACTGGGCGGTCTTCCCCTTCCTCGGGCAGAACAAAGTCCTTGCCGGCGATCTAAAGAACGGCTTGCTCGTTCTTGATGCGACCGGTGTCGCGGCACCGGCGAAGAACGTCGTTTCGGATTTCGATGGCGATGGCAAGACCGACTTCTCGGTCTTCAGGTCAAGCACCGGTGACTGGACGATAGAGAAAAGTTCCGATCAAACCCAGTCAACACTAAACTGGGGACTAGCCGGCGACATCATCACGCCTGGCGATTTTGACGGCGACGGAAAATCCGATCACGCGATCTTCCGTCCGGGCACCGGCACATGGTGGTTCGTGATGAGTTCGAACGGATCACGTCCGGCCGTGCAGTGGGGATTGAATGGCGACATTCCCGTCGCCGCGGATTACGATGCGGACGGTAGGACCGACATCGCTGTGTTCCGACCGTCGACCGGCACCTGGTACATCAATCAGAGCACTCTCGGTATTCGCTATCAGAATTGGGGAATCGCGACGGACAAGGTTTTCAACGGTGACTACGACGGAGACGGTAAAGCCGATCTCGCTGTTTGGCGACCGTCGAACGGAGTCTGGTACGTGATGCCGAGTTCGTCGAGCATTCCG
>DATEOJ010000029.1:0-6820 GCA_035274235.1 Pyrinomonadaceae bacterium | reverse complement strand
GCGGTTGGTTGAACGATCGTCTCGACACCTCCAAGCGACGTTCCGAATGTGCAGAGCTTCAGGTTGTTAACGAAGTTCTTTGCTGCCTCCGCCGTACCGACATCGAGTCCCAACATTCCTCCGAATCCTTTCATCTGTCGTCTGGCGATGTCGTGATTCTTGTGCGACTCAACACCGGGATAGAAAACCTCGACTGCCTTAGGATGCCTCGCGAGAAACTCCGCGAGAGCCAGACCATTCTCGTTATGTCGCTCCATGCGTAGTGCCAACGTCTTGATCCCACGCAGAACCAACCATGCGACCTGGGGCGCGATGTTCCCTCCGAAGAACTTGCTCGCACCGTGACGTGCCTTCTCGATGTGCTCCTTCTTTCCGATCATCACACCGGCTGTCAGATCGCTGTGACCGCCGAGATACTTCGTCGCACTGTGAACCGAGATGTCAATGCCCAGATCTAGCGGCCGTTGATTGAAGGCCGTGGCGAACGTGTTGTCGGCAATGGTCGCAATTCCCTTCCCGCGTGCTATCGCGACGACCGCCTCAATGTCCGTGATCTGGACGGTTGGGTTGGAAGGAGTCTCGATCCAGAGGAGCTTGGTCTCGGGGCGGACCGCCGCACGATACGCACCGATGTCGGTCGCGTCGACGAACGTGGTATCGATACCGAAGTTGTCCTTTAGGTAGACGAGAAGGTTTGTCGTCGTCGAGTACATCGACCGCGGGGCGACAATGTGGTCTCCACTGGAGGCGAATGTCAGGATCGCGGCGGAGATGGCGGCCATGCCGGATGCAAGGGCAAGGGAGTCCTCGCCGCCTTCAAGTTCGGCGACGGCTTTTTCGAGTGCTTCCTGTGTGGGATTTCCAAGACGGCTATAGAAATATCCGGGCTTCTCGTAGTTGTGGATCGCTATACCTTCGTCGGCGTCGGCGAAGGCGAACAGGGAGGCGGTATAGATCGGTACCGACACGGCCCCGTGATGCTTCTCGCGGTCTTCTCCGGCGTGCACCGCTTTCGTAAAGAAGTTCTCGTTACCCATAGTGTGTTATCGCTGCGTTGGCACAATGTTAGGACTGCCGGGTTATTGTTGCAATCTACGAGTGATGAGCCGGACGGTGCAGAAGGCCGACCGTTTGCGACGGCAATACCCGGGTACCTTGTTCAGCAGGTAGGGTAAACAAGCGGCCCAGATCGAATCGGCCGACGTTCGAGACCGCTCAACATATACTGTGTGGCATATATGTTAGACGGGATATATTCGCCATTCCGCATATTTTTCAAGACAGCCTGATAAAAAGGTGATAAGCTTCCCGCCATGAACACCGCGAGAACCCTTCGAGACATGGCGACTTTGTTTCTGGCACTCGGCGATGGTACCCGTCTTCGCGTTCTAAACCTGATGCGGCACGGAGAAATATGCGTAAGCGCATTTACCGATGTTCTCAGCCAGAGCCAGCCAAAGGTCTCGCGACATCTCGCGTATCTCAGGAACGCGGGTTTGGTCGAAGCCCGACGCGACGGCAAGTGGATGCATTACAGTCTTGCGGCCGGTCTTGACGATAAGACGCGTCTCCTTCTCCACGAGCTTTTCAAATGGATGGAAGATCAGGACGCCCTGCAAAAGGACACCAGACGCTACGAGGCGACGGGACACGAGACTCATTTTCAAGCATTCCTGCCGCTTTCCCTCGAACCGGTGGAACCCGAGCCTGCAGTTACCGCCGCTAAACCCAGAAAGCGCCGTTCGACTCCCAAGCCAGTAGAGATCGAATACACTCGGCCGGCCGTCGAAGCCTATTACGAACCCGAGCCAACTCGCGATGACTACCCTTCGCGACACAACGAACTCGAGGATTTCCTACTTTAGACAATAGCAGGCGAGAAACTCCTTGTTCCCTTGGGCACCGAGTATCGGTGAGTCAGTCACCCCGACAACTTCGAGTCCGATACTCTCGGAATAGTCGTTCACCTTCTCGACGACGGCCGCGTGCTTCTCGGCTTCACGAACAATCCCGCCTTTCCCTACCTCGCCCTTCCCGACTTCAAACTGCGGCTTGATGAGTACGATCATCCGTCCGTCGGTCTTTAGAAGCTCGCGAAGATTACCGAGCAACTTCGTGACGGATATAAACGACACATCCATCACAATGATGTCGAACTTCGTTGCGAAGTCTTCAGGCCCGACGGTTCGGGCATTCGTATTCTCGCGGACATCGACGCGCGGATCGTTTCGCAGCTTCCACGCGAGCTGATTGGTCCCGACATCAAGTGCGACAACCGACGCGGCCAGGTGCTGCAGAAGACAGTCGGTGAATCCGCCGGTCGATGAGCCAACATCGAGGCAGGTCCATCCGGCCGGTACGATGTCAAAGTGATGCAGCGCAGCTTCGAGCTTCAGCCCGCCCCGTCCGACATAGCGAGCTTCCGGAGCGTCGCCCTTGATCCTAATCGTCGTATCGACGGCAACCATCTCAGAAGGCTTCTCGACTCGCCGTTCGTTCACAAGCACCACGCCTGACATTACCAACGCCTGGGCCTTCGCACGTGAGTCGGCGAAGCCGCGTTCGGCGAGTAGCTTGTCGATGCGTTCCTTTTTCATTCCGTCGCTTTGCGTAAGAGATAAGGCGAACTCATTTCGCGGCCAATTCAATATCGCTGTCTGCGGTGGTATTTTAGCTTACGAGCAAATACATCTCGATGACACGATTCGCAAAATTCGCGTGGTTCACGCTTGCATATAACATCCTCGTGATCATATGGGGAGTGTTCTTGCGTGCGTCGAAGTCGGGCGACGGCTGCGGTCAGCATTGGTTGACGTGTCAGGGCGAGGTGATCCCTTCGGCTCCGCAGCTAAAAACGATCATCGAGTTTTCACACCGGATGACGACAGGCCCTGCCTTCATCTTCGTCCTCGTGCTACTTGTTTGGGCGTTTGTTCGATTTGGAAAAGGAAGTCCGGTAAGTAAAGCCGCGGCGGTGTCGTTCCTGTTCATCATCACTGAAGTGCTCATCGGAGCAGTGCTCGTGTTGACCGGCAATACTGCGGAAGCTCAAACATCGGAACGTCCGTTTCTCGCGATCGGACACTTGATCAACAGCTCGATGCTGATCGGATCGTTGGCGATGACGGCGTGGTTCGCGGGCGGGGATCGGCGTCTCAAGTTTGATGGGAAGACGCGATTGATAGCGTTACTCGGTGTCGGCGTCCTGGTCTTATTGCTCTCGGGTATCAGCGGATCGGTCGCGGCACTTAGCAGCATGCTGTTTCCGTCTGAGACGCTCGTTGAAGGAGTCGCAAAAGACTTCGAGGCATCGTCAAACATTCTCTTGCGTCTTCGAGTCAGTCACCCGCTGCTAGCGATTTTCACGAGCGTCTATCTGATCTTTCTTTCCGGTTGGATCAGGAAGGCGTCGGACCAGGATCCAATTGTTAGTCGCTGGTCGAATATTCTTTCGGTTCTCGTCCTTTGTCAGCTGGCGTTCGGGGCCGCGACATTCCTGATGCTGGGTCCGATCGTGATGCAGGTCGGGCACCTACTTCTTGCTGATCTGTTGTGGATCTCGTTCGTGTTGTTGTCAGCGAACTACCTGGGGGCAGATGAGAGTTCAGTACAGGCCAACTTGAGCGAGTGAGACTTCTCACACGGTGCACAAGCCCGCACGTGAGTAAGGGCGATACCCGGAACTAATTGCAAACGGCGCGTGTCGTGTAAAACGAGATTTGATATCGCCCTTACTCACGTGCGGGCTTGTGCACGGTGACGCGAAGTCACACTGCCACTCCAAGGAACGACTAGTCAGTTTCCGACCGATCCGCCCACACCCGACCTGCTTCAACTAATTCTTCGAGCGAGCGTTGCAACTCAGCACGCTTCGACTCGACATCTGCATCGCCGCTAGCTAGGTCTACAAAGATCGGACTGCCAACCGCGAATTTTGCCTTCGTGAACGGCCTCGGGATCTGGAGCCGGTCCCAGCTTCCGACCTTCCAGTATCTTTCGCACTCGACGCTAAACGGTACCATAGGATTCCCTGTCTTCTTCGCAAGAATGACCGCACCGGACTTCGCTTCATAACGCGGACCACGCGGACCATCGACGGTAAAAGCCATGGGCGTCCCTCGCCGCATCTCGCGGATCATCTCGACTAAGGCCCGCACTCCGCCCCTGCTTGACGACCCGCGGATCGTGCCGAAGCCAAAGCGTTTTAGAAACCGGGCGATATATTCACCGTCGAGACTTTGCGATGTTATGACGACTATCCCCCGGTCACGAAGAAAATAAGTCCCGCCGAAAATGCGGTCGTGCCATAGACAATAGATAGGCGCCTTGCCGCTTGTCGACAAAGCATCGAGCTCTTCCTGACCTGAGATCTCCCATCGGATCGTCCGGCCGATCAGGCTGATCGCCGCGTAGAAAACGAGGTCAGCCAGGCGAATTCGTAGACGGTCCGAAAACGAGTATTTTTCAAGTGTATCGAAGCGGTATATTTGTGCGATTCCTTCAGCCACAGATAGCCAATAAGTAGCAATTCGGGTTATTATTTGCAACAACGTCAAATCGCAAGCCGTAACCCAGTTTAGCTCCGCCCCGTTTATGCAGAGACGAATTCTGATCATTGACGACCATGACGACCTCGCCACAGCATTGGAGGAGGTGTTCACGGAAGTTGGTCATTCAGTGGTCGTAATGGAGAGCCGGGCGACCGGCCTCGAAGCATCAATCTCCGAACAATTTGACCTCGTCATTACCGATCTCGACATCCAGAGTCCCCGCCAGGACGCTTTGAACGGTAATACCCCGGCTGCCAACGAAGAGCATGTAAAAGCGTTCAAGGTTTCGGCGTCGGGCTTTCGTCGCGATGGCTTCGACGAAAACGAGTTGAAGGATGCCGTCGCGACGGTCCTCGACTACAAGACCCGTCACATTGATAAACGCGATTCGGTCCACCACCTCCACGAACACATCGAGTTTGAAGTCCCGAGTGCGTTGTCGCTAATGCATATCGTTCTCGAGTACTTGATGAAACGGGTGGAGAAACTTGGCGTCGTGAAATCGGAACAGTCGAACTTATTCGTTGCCCTGGACGAAGCGTTCGTTAACGCGGTGAAGCACGGGAATAAATTTGACGCGGCTAAGCTCGTCCGGATCACTGCTGAGGTTTCTCCTTCTGAGGCACGCTTCACGATCGAGGATGAAGGCGAAGGCTTCGACGTCAATACGATTCCCGATCCGCTCGATCCAAGCAATCTATTCAAAACCTCCGGTCGCGGCGTTCTCTTTATCTACAACATCATGGACGAGGTCCAGTACAACGAGCGTGGGAATCGTCTGACGATGATCAAACGCTCGAACCGCGAATCGACCGCCTAGTGATCTACTCGTTTCCTTTTTCTTTTTTGGTTCGGGCCGGCTTCCAGGTTTACCTCCAGCCGGTCGATTTGTTTCTCCTGGCGGCATGCAGCTTGTGAAGCGTCGAGTCGCCTGTCTAAAATCAACCTAGATGAAAGTTACGATCGGGCAGATCAATTCGACGAACGGCGACATATCCGGGAACGTCCGCAAGATTGTCGCGGCGATCGAGAAAGCGAAGTCTGACGGATCTGACTTGATCGTTTTTCCCGAAGTCATAACTCACGGCTACACGTCGCAGGATTGGTTCCAGGATCCCGACATCATCTCGCACGCGCTCGACCCTCTAAAGGAGATCATTCCAACAACGGACGGCATCACCGCCGTCATCGGCACGATCCGTCCGAATGAAGACAATGATGGCAAGCGACTCTACAACTGCGCGGCCGTGATCTCGAACGGCGAGCTTCTCGCGTTTGTCGACAAGAGTCTTTTGCCCGAATACGACGTGTTCGACGATCCGCGCTATTTTGAACCTGAAGAGACTCCGAATGGAATCGTCGAGATCGTCGATCGCGAAGGCCACTCGCACAAGCTCGGCGTCGTCGTGTGTGAGGATTTCTGGAACGACAAGACCTTCTGGGAAGATCGGCTCTACGAGAACGACCCGACTGAAGTTGTTATTGAGCGCGGTGCCGATCTCATCGTTTCGGTGAACGCATCGCCGTACAACAAAGGCAAGATCAGCCTCCGTTGCGACATGGTCGCGCACCGCGCTAGGAATGCACGGGTTCCGATCGTCTTTGTAAATCTGATTGGTGGAAACGACGGGATCGTCTTTGACGGTGCGAGTCTCGTCGCCGATCAGGAGGGTGACATCATTCTGCAGGCGACCGCATTCGACGAGTTTGTCGAGACGGTCGAGCTTGATGTCGGCAAGCCTGACTCGCGCGGTATCACCGGAGCGGAGTGCGAAGCGATACGGAGCGCGCTTGTACTCGGGATTCGCGACTACGCGCGGAAGAACGGTTTTGAAAAGGTCCTGCTCGGGTTATCCGGTGGTATCGACTCGACACTCGTTGCAGCCTTAGCGGTCGAAGCTCTCGGGCCTGAGAACGTTCTTTGCGTGATGATGCCGTCGCCGTTCTCGTCGGAAGGAAGCATCAAGGACTCGGAAGACCTTGTCAGAAACCTTGGCTGCGAAAGTCGGATCGAACCGATCTCGGAGGCATTCGAGGTTCTGCGCGATCAGATGAATTTGAAGAATCCGACAAAGGGTGGTGAAAGTCTCGCCGCAGAGAACATGCAGTCGCGGCTTCGAGGAGTTATCTTGATGGCGATCTCGAACTCAGAAGGGCGGCTCCTGCTCTCGACCGGTAATAAAAGCGAGCTCGCCGTAGGCTACTGCACGCTTTACGGCGACACCAACGGTGGGCTCGCCGTCCTCGGCGATGTCTTGAAGACTGAAGTT
>DATEOJ010000028.1:0-7982 GCA_035274235.1 Pyrinomonadaceae bacterium | reverse complement strand
AAGAGCATCGAGAACAAGACGACAAAGACCATTACTACCAAAAGCACGATCCCGGCAAACTGGTCCTCGTCACGGCTCGAGGACGCAGACACTGCGAGTCCGATCCCGCCATAGATAAGCCCGATGCCCACCATTATGATCGCCTGGACAGCTCCATGGACCAAAAGAAAAATACCGGCCAGCTTGTTCTGTTCTTTTGCGTTCATAAACTCACCTCGAGACTTAGCCAGGTCTGAATACGTTCGCACATCGGGACCGGTTGCACCTAAGTTCGGCTAGACGCGCTCGACTGCCATCGCTACCGAATTGCCCCCACCGAGGCAAAGACCCGCGACTCCCCGCTTCGCACCGCGTCGCTTCATTTCGTAGAGAAGGGTCGTCAAGACGCGTCCACCGGAGTTGCCGATGGCATGTCCGAGCGCAACAGCACCGCCATTGACGTTTACAAGATCCGGATTGATACCAAGTTCCTTCATCACGCCAAGAGCTTGGACGGAGAACGCTTCGTTGAGTTCGAAGAGTTCGACGTCTTCGAGCGACCACCCCGCTTTTGCAACTGCACGACGAACGCCTTCGACCGGTGCAAGCATGATGTACTTCGGTTCGATACCCGAGACCGCGTATGACACGACACGTGCGAGCGGTTCGACTCCAAGCTCAGCAGCTTTCTCGGTAGACGTTACGACCAACGCCGACGCTCCGTCGTTAACACCCGGTGCGTTTCCCGCCGTCACGGTTCCGCCGTCACGCTTGAACGCCGGTTTCAATTTCCCAAGACCCTCAGCGGTGGTATCCGGACGGACGGGTTCGTCATAGTCGAGGACGATCGGGTCACCCTTCTTCTGCGGGATCTCGATCGGGATGATCTCATCTTTGAATCGACCTTCCCGCTGCGCCTCGTGGGCCTTGCGGTGCGAGTCGGATGCGAACTGGTCCTGTGTCTCGCGCGTGATCTGATGCTTCTCGGCAACGACCTCACCCGTGTTTCCCATGTGCCAGTTTTCAAACGGACACCACAGACCGTCGTGGATCATGAGGTCGGTCACGGTTTGGTTACCCATACGGTAGCCATCGCGTGCTCCAGGCATCGCGTACGGAATGTTCGACATCGATTCCATTCCCCCCGCGACAACAAACTCAGCGTCACCGAGTTTGATCGACTGCGATGCGAGGGCAACCGCGCGGAGGCCCGAACCGCAGACCATGTTTACGGTGAGAGCTGACACCTCGGGCGGCAGACCGGCTTTCATCGCAGCCTGTCGGGCTGGTGCCTGACCGATTCCCGCCTGGACAACGCACCCCATGATCACTTCGTCGACCTTTGCCGGATCGACGCCCGCACGCTTGACCGCTTCTTTTATCGCGATCGCTCCCAAGTCCGGTGCCGTAAAACCTTTTAATGCGCCTTGAAACTTCCCTGTCGGCGTTCTCGCCGCACTGATGATTACCGCTTCTTTGTTATCAGCCATGTTCTTATCCTGTATGTATGAAAGTCGGGTACTAAAGCAAACAACTATATTCGCATCACGAGGCGAAGCAGCACAAGCGGCTGCACGGTGCACAAGCCCGCACGTTAGTAAGGGCGATATCGAATCTCGTCTTCACACGAGAACGCGGAGCTTGCGATTAGTTCCGGGTATCGCCCTCGCACTCGGGCACGATATCGAGTCTCCGTTTCATACGAGAACGCGCCGGTTGCCATTAGATTCGGGTATCGCCCTCGCACACGCTCGGCCTTGTGCACCGTGCGGTCTGCTAGTCGACACCAATATCTTCGTTCCAAACTTCGGGGTTCGCCGCGATATAAGTCGCAAGCATCTCGACACACTCCGCAGAGTTCAGGTCGACTACCCTGACGCCATTTTCACGAAGCCAGTCGGCACCTCCCTCGAAGTTGACTGATTCACCGACGACCACCGTTCCGATTCCGAACTGTCGAACGAGTCCGCTGCAATACCAGCACGGGGCGAGAGTCGTGACCATGATCGTGTCTCGATAGCTTCGCTGACGTCCGGCTTTGCGAAACGCGTCGGTCTCGCCGTGGATCGATGGATCATCTTCCTGCACGCGTCGATTGTGTCCGCGCCCGAGCAGCTGACCTTCGTTGTCGAAAAGAGCTGCCCCGATCGGAATGCCACCCTCAGACAAACCGAGTCGCGCTTCTTCGATCGCAACCTCGAGCATCATTGCGAAGTTCTCATTCATATCACGCCAATTGTGAGACCGAGCGGTCGATGAGGCAAACTCGATAACCGACGTAGATCAAGATGATGCCGATGAATTCACCTACGTAGAGAGCCTCGACAATTCCCGCTTTCGCCATACCACCGCCGATGCCGGGAAGAAGCGCCCCGATCGTGATAAACGCGTTTCCGATCGCGCGGTTGCGACCGTTCTCGACCTTCGCCCATCGGATCGCACTGTAGAACGCCGAGCCGATAAGAAATATCGCGGAGTAGGTGTTGATGACCGGCGTCAGCAGGCGAACCCACTGCCACTCAAGCGACGCACCGCTAGGTCGGAAACTCTCGAGCAAACCCTCGTTAACCGGCGACAAGAATACTAGGACGCCGCTTACGACAATGAATGGCAGACTGATTCCCGTGAGAATGTTTGCCGTACGCCGACTGAAGTGAAGATAGACCGAGCCTTGTGCAAGCGGATAGCCCCCGAGGATGGCGCCTGCGACGTACCAGGCCTTATTCATAAAGACGCTGTTTCCAAAAAGCGTTATCCATCCTTCGAAGAATGTGCCGAGTCCGTACGTAAAGACGCCGATAGCCCACCACATCAAATGCCGGCCACCTCTTTTCAGAAAGCGCCCGCCGATGTCCGATAGGAAGTAAACCGAGAAGAGCGTAGTTAGTATCGGCAGATAATGAACGGGATGAAGGCCGCCGATGGTGTTTTCCATATCATTATTGTAGACAAGTAAAGTTGATTCCGCCTCTCGTCATTTCTATGATGAACTCATCGTTATGTCATCAATCCACAACTTTGCCCCCGGCGACTTTTTGATCTTTCAACTCGAGGCTGGTTACGCTCTACTGCGCGTATTGGATGTGGAGTCGGTCGACGGAGATGACGTCTGGCATGTCGCGGCTTACTCCGATCTCTTTCTCGACGCGGAGATGGCCGATGCCGCGATCGATCGGGCAGGTGATTTGAAAGTGGAACTCTCTCACGTTGCACTTACGAACCGTGCGTTCGAAAGCACTCAAGTCGCAAAGATGCGAAACATCTCACTCACCGAAAACGAGCTTGCCGCCTACGACGCGTGGAAAACCTCGGATCGTGAGATCTCAGATCGGTCGATAAGATTGCTGCTCGGATGGCGCTAGTCAGCGACGTACCTTGTCCTTCAAATCTTTTGTAGTGTCTTCGGTGATGGTTAGCGGAAGCGGTGCTGCGGGATCGCCAACAGGAAGCAGTTCTCGTGTCTCGGCAGGTGGCATCGCAGTTTGTTCGTCGGGTTTTTGTCCTGAGTTTACCAACCTTCGTCGGAGCTTTAGACCAACGATCAGATTCGAGACGTGCCAAACCGCGTTGCACAGCAGTAGGGCAGCCGCGAGATAAAGAATTGTCGGCTCGTTGAAGCGGGTTAGGTACAGGAGTACGGCAACAACCAACGAGGCGAGTGCGGCGATCACGCTGAGGATGTTTATCGCGTTTACATTCTCGCGCGATGTACGCCCGCCAAAAGCGATCGCTCCTGATGCCGGCTCTTTCAAGAACTGTCCGCACGCTCGACAGTATGTATCCGGCGACTGATCTGCTTTTCCACACCTCGGGCAATACATAGTTCCAACAACGAATGCTGTTAGGGGAAAGTTTATCCGAACTCCCGGCAGGGCGATAACTCCATCCCGCGGCTGTCGAACAAAGTTCCAGATCCGAGGATACCTTATTGAGGTTGTAAGCTGGTGAAAAGTCGAGAGGGCCGGGGGGATCTTTGCAAGACCGAAGTTCTAGGCAAGCTTGCGTCGTTCAAGCTCCTGATTGATCAACGTCAATTCGCGGCTGACTTGTCCGGCGGTAGACGTATTCTCTTCCGCCCTGCGAACGAGATACGGTATCGCATCTCCGACCGGGCCATAGGGGACGTACTTCGAAACGTTGTAGCCGTTCTTCGCAAGGACGTAGGAGAGGTTGTCACTCATTCCGTAAAGCTGCGAGAAGAAGATCTGCGGGTGGTCGTGAGCTAGTCCGCGCTGATGCATCATCTGCACGAGAAGCTGCGTGCTTCGCTCGTTGTGCGTACCGGCGACGAATGCGACGTCGTCGAGATGATCGATGCAGTACTCAAGTGCCGCATTGTAGTCGCGATCCGAACCTTTCTTGTCTTCGTGGATCGGCGATGGGTAACCCATCTCTTCCGCTCGCTCGCGCTCCTTCTCCATGTAAGCGCCGCGCACGAGCTTCACCGCGAGAATGTAACCCTCCGAATGAGCGTTGCGACGAGCATCCTTGAGAAATTGCAGTCGATCCGATCGATACATCTGCAGCGTGTTATAGACGATCGCTTCCTGACGGTTGTACTTCTCCATCATGTCCGTCGCCAGGTGATCGATCGCGTCCTGTATCCATGACTCCTCGGCGTCGATGAAAACCGGTTGACCGATCGACGCAGCAAACTCACAGATCTCGTTTACGCGGGTGTGAATGCGTTCGCATTTGGCCTGACCTTTTGCGTCGAGCTTTTTCTTCGAGCTGATCTTCTCGAGTGTGCCGAGCGGGGCGATTCCGGTAACTTTGAATACTGAGAAAGGGATGTTCGGGTCGTTCTTTGCGCGTTCGATCGTACGGATGATCTCGTTCTTCGTGTCGTCGAAGTCCTGCTCCGTCGCACGTCCCTCGATCGCGTAGTCGAGGATAGTTCCAATGCCGGCTTCACCAAGACGTGCGATCACCGGGTTGCACTCTTCGATCGTCTCACCGCCGCAGAACTGCTCGAAGATAGTGCTCTTGATCAGACCTTCAACCGGAAGCCCGAAGGATAAAGCGAATTTCGCCATGCGCGTACCGACGCCGTTTAGGAACGGCGAATTCAGTAGCTTGAATAAGCGATATTTTTCCTTGAGCTCGGAATTGGATTTATCGGCAAAAGCCGTTGCTGTGTCCTGGAAGTCCAGTTTGAACTCGCTCATACGAGGCGCAAAGTGAAAGACTAGCGAATCGACCCGAAATCCGCAAATTGTAAGAGCGGCGATTTTGCTCTATCATTTTCGTTTTCGCCAGCAGGCAATTTTATCTTCTATGAGCAAAGCTTTACCGAAACGAAGCGAGAACTACTCCGAGTGGTACAACGAGATCGTCAAACGAGCCGGTCTCGCCGAGAATTCCGCGGTTCGCGGCTGTATGGTTATCAAGCCATACGGCTATGCGATCTGGGAGAAAATGCAGCGAGCGCTTGATGACATGTTCAAGGAGACAGGGCACGTCAACGCTTACTTCCCGCTCTTCGTTCCGAAATCTTTCCTTGAAAAAGAAGAGGAGCACGCCGAAGGATTCGCTAAGGAGTGTGCGGTTGTCACGCACTACCGTCTGAAGAAGAATCCTGACGGGAAAGGACTGGTCGTAGATCCTAACGCGAAGCTTGAGGAAGAGCTCGTCGTCCGTCCGACGTCAGAGGCGGTGATTTGGAATACCTACAAAAACTGGATCCAGTCTTGGCGCGATCTGCCGTTGCTCATCAATCAATGGTGCAACATTGTCCGCTGGGAGATGCGAACCCGGCTGTTCTTGCGCACGGCGGAGTTTCTCTGGCAGGAAGGCCATACGGCTCACGCAAGCGAGCAAGAGGCGATCGAGGAAACGGAACGCATGCTCGGCGTCTATACGACGTTTGCACAGGAATGGGTCGCGTTGCCCGTGATCCAGGGTCTCAAGACACCGAACGAACGGTTTGCCGGGGCAGTCGAAACATACTGTATCGAGGCTCTCATGCTGGACGGCAAAGCTCTGCAGGCTGCAACATCTCATTTCCTCGGACAAAACTTTGCAAAGGGATTCGACGTGCAGTTCGTCAACAAGGAAAATCAACTCGAGTATGCATGGGCGACTTCGTGGGGATTGTCGACCCGCATGATCGGTGCACTCATCATGGCGCACTCGGATGATAATGGGTTGGTCCTGCCTCCGAAACTTGCTCCGATCCAGGTAGTGATCGTTCCGATATACAAGACGCCGGAAGATCTTGCGAAGATCAGCGAGAAAGTGAATCCGATCTTTGAAGAGTTAAAGGCGGCCGGTATCTCGGTTAAGTACGACGACGATGACAAGCAGCGTTCGGGATGGAAGTTTGCCGAGTACGAACTCCGCGGTGTGCCCGTGCGTCTTGGTATGGGTATGCGCGATCTCGAGAACGGTACGATTGAAGTAGCACGTCGTGACGAACTGACAAAAGAATCGCGGCCCGTTGACGGGATCGTCGAACACATCAAGTCACTCCTTGATGAGATCCAGACGAACATCTTCGAGCGGGCTAAGAAGTTTCGCGACGATAATACCTTCAGGGTCGAGACGTGGGAGGACTTTAAGTCACAGATCGAACTGGGTGGATTTATCTCGGCTCACTGGGACGGAACCGGTGAGACCGAAGAGAAGATCAAGGACGAAACAAAAGCAACGATCCGCTGCATCCCGCTCGACGCCCCGGAAGAAGACGGCAAGTGCGTGTTCACCGGTGCCCCGTCAAAACGACGCGTGATATTTGCGCGGGCTTATTAAAAAGCAGGTCCAACCAGAGCGAGACGTTTGTGTTTTCGGAGTCGTTCCGTGTGTTCGGTGAGTACTGAACCTTAACCACCGAATACACGGAAGACACGGAAGACACGGATAAGACGGAAAAAGTGTACCTACTCGAGCGACATATAAAGGAAGTCGAGCGAGTACGTAAACTGTGCAGAACACTTTTCATTTGGAACGAAAATCCAAATCCTAATTTCAAATTTCAAATTTCAAATTTGAAATCTAAATCCCAGATCCCAAATCCCAGATCCCAGATCCCAAATCCCAAATCCCAAATCCCATCGGGGTATAATCGTGAACGTCATGAAAGCCAAGCTTACGTTTATCTTCTGCGTCGCAATGTTCTCCGCGTGTGGACTCGGCCCCGATATGAATCAAGACCGTATCCCACGCTCACCAACGCCGACGCCATGGCAGGGTGAGAAACCGTTTGAAGATAATATGCGTGACGCGGCGGCGGCGTATGCGGCGAAAGATTATCCGGCGGCGGCAAAAGCGTATGGAGTCGCGCTCGATCAGGAGAAGGCAAAACCAAAACTCGAGAAGAAGCAGTGGCGTGAGCTTGTGAACAACACCGCGAATGCTTACACGCTATCAGGCGATACAAAGAACGCCCGACTCGCGCTCGCATACGGAGTTTCAAAGGATTTCGACTATCCGATGTTTCACTACATTCTCGCGCGGACATTTGGCGCCGAAGGCAGCGAGCCTGACGCGATCGGTCATCTCGAACGTGCGTTCGAGCGACGTAGTAAATTGTCCGCGGGCGAAAAACTTCCCGACCCGATGACGGACGAGTCGTTTGCTTCGTTCACTGACAGCGATACGTTCAAACGGGCCGTCTCACGCATGAAGGCGGGGCCATCGAGTCCGCTAGATTAGTAAAGTATCGACGGTATAAAAGCACCGCGTGGTTCCTGATAGACGCCGCGGCTCATCAACGTCAGCGGCTGCACTATTCTCAAGCCCTGTGCTAGGCACCATCTGAGCAACTCGCCATTCCGAGTAGGCAACAAGAAACCAGGTCCACCGAACTCGGTAGCGGCACCGATCAACGCCTTAACGTCGTCATTCGATTCGCCGACCGTGTGTCCCATGAACCCTATGCCCGTCGTGTAGCCGGAAACACGACCTCCCCGCTCGACTACCCTCGCACTACCCATTTCGATAGCACCCGCGACCTCGTTATGCCGAGTGTTACCGTGGACGCGTAACGTCAGAGCGTCGATTCC